>JBIQHO010000137.1:0-8981 GCA_044508545.1 Bradyrhizobiaceae bacterium
GAAACATTGCCTCGGCAACCGGACCCATGCCGCGAACATTCTCGGCATCTCGATCCGGACGTTGCGCAACAAGCTCAACGAATATGCCGACGGCGGTATCCCGATCACGCCTCCCGGCAGCGGCGATCATCGCGCCTTCGTCCCGACGACCTGAGCGCCTTCCCGCTCTCAATGCGGAAGCGAAGACGAGCGGCGCTCACACGCAACGGGAACAGAGCGTTCTACTGCACCAACGGAACGCATCTTGCGCCAGCTTCGCGAATGGTTAGGTTTCGACCATCGAGTCGCGGCATCGCTTCGGCGCTCTGTCATCCGCAAGGCCCCATGACCTCCTTTACGCCGCATCAGGACACAGCGCTGAAAGCCGTCGCCGACTGGCTGAAAGCCAAACCCGGCAAAGGCAGCACGCCGCAGGTGTTCCGCCTGTTCGGCTATGCCGGCACCGGCAAGACCACGCTGGCGCGCCACATCGCCGACGGCGTCGACGGCGAAGTCAAGTTCGCGGCCTTCACCGGCAAGGCCGCGCTGGTGATGCGCAACAAGGGCTGCGCCAGCGCGTCGACGATTCACTCGCTGATCTATCGCGCCCGCGAATCCGGCGAGGAGCAGCCGAGTTTCGAGTTGTGGGACGATGCGCCCGCCTCCAAGGCCAAGCTCATCGTGATCGACGAGTGCTCCATGGTCGACGCCGAACTCGGTCGCGACCTGATGTCGTTCGACTGCCCGCTGCTGGTGCTGGGAGATCCCGCACAGCTGCCGCCGATCCAGGGCGGCGGCTTCTTCACCAGCGCCGCTCCGGACGCGATGCTGACCGAGGTTCACCGGCAGGCTCAGGACGACCCGATCGTGCGCATGTCGATGGAGGTTCGCGAGGGCCGCGAGCTTGACATCGGCCGCTACGGCGAAAGCGAAGTCGTGGCGCGCGGCGAGCTTGATCCCGCGCGCGTGATGAACGCCGACCAGGTTCTGGTCGGCCGCAACAACACCCGCCGTTCCTACAACATGCGGATGCGGCAGCGGCAGAATATCGAGGATCCGCTGCCGGTGGCCGGTGACAAACTGGTCTGCCTGCGCAACAACCGCAAGAAAGCGCTGTTCAACGGCGGCCTGTGGCGGGTGAAATCACGCGCGGCCTCGAAGTCGAAAATCATCACGATGCGACTTTCCCCTGATGAAGAATTCGTGCACAAGGTGACGAAGGTCTCGGTGCGGCAGGACTGCTTCGCCGGCGGCATCGAAGATATTCCGTGGGAGCAGCGCAAGCCCTACGACGAGTTCGACTACGGCTATGTCCTGACGGTGCACAAGTCGCAGGGCTCGCAATGGGACGACGTGGTGCTGTTCGACGAAAGTTTCGCGTTTCAGGACAGCCGCGCGCGCTGGCTCTACACCGGCATCACCCGCGCCGCGAAGCGGCTGAGCGTCGTGGTGTAGCTCGCCGGCGGAACCTTCCCGCCTCTGACGCAATCAGGAGAGAGACTTTATTTTATCAAGAGAGAGACTTTATTTTTCTGGTTTGAAGCATGTCTTCACGCGAAGCCGACGGTTCCATCCATCCCTAACCCTTGCCATTCCGGCCGCTCGCGTCAATCTGACGCCTCGCCAATCACGGCGTCTTGACCAAATATCCTGTTCCGATACCTGCCCCTGAGGAGATTGACCATGCGATCGAAGATCATGTTAGCGGCATTGCTTGCCGGTTCCGTAGCGTTCACCTTTTCCGTGCCGGCAACATCAGCACCGCTCATCGGTCAATCCGGTCTGAGCACAGCCATCCCATCCTCGATCGAGACCGTGCAGTATTACAGACACGGACACAGGTACTATGGCCACGGCCACTATCACCACGGGGGCGGCGGCGCCGGCGCATTGATCGGCGGCCTGGCGGCTGGCGCCATTATCGGCGGCGCAATTGCCGCGGGTCAGGCCAACGCGGCCGCGCAACAGAACGCAGCCTATTGCGCGCAGCGCTTCCGTTCCTACGATCCGGCATCCGGAACATATCTCGGCTTGGACGGCTATCGTCATCCCTGTCCGTAAGCGACGGAATTTTTCGGCGCACGGTCGTGCCGACATGTCCGAGCCGTTTGACGCGGAGCCCATCGGCTCCGCGTTTTTTTTAACAAGCGGATCTTCGCCCTGCGGGCGTCTACCCGCAACCGTTCAGGCGGTCGCCTTTGAACGAGCCAATGCATTGATTCCGGCAAGAGCCCGGTCCAGATCGGCGATCAGGTCGGCGGCGTCCTCCAGGCCGATTGAAAGACGTATAAGGCCGCTCGTTATGCCGGCGGTCCTGCGCGCTTCCTCCGACATGCTGGCATGGGTCATCGTCGCGGGATGAGCCACCAGGCTCTCGGTGCCGCCGAGCGACTCCGCGAGACTGAAAAGCTTCACGGCCTCGACGAAACGGGCGGCCTCCACGTCGCTTCCTTTCAGTTCGAAACTCAGCATCGCGCCAAAGCCGGATTGCTGGGCCTTGGCGAGGGCATAGCCCGGATGCGTGGGCAACCCCGGATAGTGGCACGCGGCGACGAGCGGATGCTTCACAAGAAACTCGGCGACCGCCTGCGCATTGCGCTGCTGCCACTCCATGCGCGGAAACAGTGTGCGGATGCCGCGAAGCGCCAAATACGAATCGAACGGCGCTCCCGTGGTGCCGACGATATTGGCCCAGGCCGCCAGCGCCTCGGCATCAGCGGCATCGGCCGCGATCACGGCGCCGCCGACCATATCCGAGTGGCCGTTGAGATATTTCGTCGTCGAGTGAATGACAAAATCCGCCCCGAGCGCAATGGGGCGCTGCAGAGCGGGCGACAGAAACGTATTGTCGACGGCGACTTTGGCGCCAACCGCTCCGGCCTGCGCGACAATCGCCCGGATGTCGACGATGCGCATCAGAGGATTGCTCGGCGTTTCGATCAGGACGAGCCTGGGCCTGTCCCGCAAGGCGGCCGTCAGCGCCGCCGCATCGTTCTGATCGACAAAAACTACCTTGAAGTGGCCGCGGTCGCGGCGGTTCACCAGCAGGCGTTGCGTGCCGCCGTAACAGTCATGCGGCGCAATCACGACCTCGTCGCGCGACAGTTGCGACAGCACAAGGTCGATCGCGGCCAAACCCGAGGACACCACCACCGCGCCGGCGCCGCCTTCGAGCTTGGCGAGAGTGTCGGCCAGCAACGTCCGGGTGGGGTTGCTGGTACGGGTATATTCGTGCGGGCCGCTGCGCCCGAAGCCGGGCCAGATGAAAGTGCTCGACAGGCAGAGCGGCGGCGTCACCGCTCCGAAGGCATCCTCCGTCGCGATGCCATTTGCGGCCGCGACCGTTTTCAGGTTCGTAGATTCGGGCATGATGTTCGTGGACTTTCGATGAAATGCGGCGAGCGCACATCCCGTCCGGGGTGTCGCGACCAGCCAACCGCGACATATTTAAAGAGCTTCAGCCGAAATATAAATGGGCCGGCGGAGCCCATTCAGTCGTTGAAGAACCGCCCTTCCTTGACCTCCGCGACATAGCCGGCGCGAATGGCAAAGTCGCCGAAATGTTCGCCCGGCTTGCGCTCGCGGGCATAGTGGCCAAGCGTCTTGTCAAGCGCTTCCAGGATCGCGGGCTCGCCGACATTCTCCAGATACATCTTGTTGAGGCGCTCGCCGTGGAAGCCGCCGCCGAGATAGAGATTGTACTTGCCCGGAGCGCGGCCGGTCAGGCCGATCTCGGCGATGTAGGGCCGCGCGCAACCGTTCGGGCAGCCGGTCATGCGGATGGTAATCGGGTCATCCTTGAGCCCGTGCGTATTAAGGATGGCCTCGATCCTGGTGACGAGATCGGGCAGATAGCGTTCGCTTTCGGCCATCGCCAGACCGCAGGTCGGAAGCGCAACGCAAGCCATCGAGTTGAGACGCAAGCCGCTGCGGGTCTCGAACTGGTCGAGACGATATTGCTTCATCAGCGCCTCGATCGCCGGCCGATCCCCCGGCGCGATGTCGGCAATGATGAGGTTCTGATTTGGCGTGACGCGGAACATGCCCTTATGGACCTGCGCAATGGCGCGCAAGCCGTCCATCATCGGAAAGTCCGGCGTGTTGATGACGCGGCCGTTCTGGATGAACAGGATGCAATGCTCGCGGCCGTCCTCGCCCTTGACCCAGCCGAGCGGATCGCCGTTCGAGGTGAAGGTGTAGGGCTCGGCGGGCTTGAGCGCGAAGCCGAGCCGGCGCTCGGTCTCCGCCTTGATCCAGTCGAGTCCCTTTTCGTCGATGGTATACTTGAAGCGGGCGTGCAGCCGGTCGAGCCGGTCGCCGTAGTCGCGCTGCACCGACATCACCGCATCGATCGTCGGAAACAGCTTGTCGGCGTCGATGTAGCCGATGACGCTGGCAAGGCGGGGATAGGTTTTGGGCGACTGATCGGTGCGCCCGAGCCCGCCGCCGATGGCGACGTTGAAGCCTTTCAGCTTGCCGCGACGCGCGATGGCGATGAAGCCGAGATCCTGACCGTAGACGTCGATGTCATTGCTCGGCGGAATCGCAAAGCCGATCTTGAACTTCCGCGGCATGTAGGTGCGGCCGTAGAACGGTTCCTCGGGGCCATCCGTTTCCTCACGCTCGGCCTCGTACCAGATTTCCTTGTAGGCGCCCGTTCGATGGACGGCGTGGTCGCTCGCGCGCTTGGCAAGCGCGTAAACCTCGGCATGCAGTTTCGAAAAATCGGGATTGACCGTGCACATCACGCCACGGGTGTCGTCGCCGCAGGCGGCCTTGGTGTCGAGCAGAACGTCGCGCAGCCCCTGAAGCAGGCTGCGCAGGTTGTGCTTCATGACACGGTGAAACTGGAACGTCTGACGCGTGGTCAGCCGCAGCGTGTCACCCCCGTAGTTGCGCGCCAACTCGTCGAGCTTCAGCCACTGGCCGGGACTGCAGACGCCGCCCGGCAACCGCACGCGCGCCATGAATGAGAACGCCGCTTCCAATTTCTGACGCCGGCGCTCGTCGCGGATGTCACGGTCATCCTGCTGATAGATGCCGAAGAACTTCATCAGCTTGGCGTCGCTCGCCGCCACCGCCGACGTGATCTCGTCAGCAAGGCTCTGCTTGATCGTGCCGCGCAGATAGTCGCTGTTGGCCTTCAGCGTTTCATCCGGCCCGAGCTTGTCGAGGGGTTGGGAAACGTCGCGGCTGCGATCGGGCTCAGCCTTCACATCCATCAAACTGGCCTCAATACACGTCAAGCCGATAACGGCGATCGCGCTGCAGCGCCGAGAGATAGGCGATCGCCTCGTCGCGATCGAGACCACCGTGCTCGGCAACGATATCGGTGAGCGCCGCATGGACATCGGGCGCCATGTGCGCGCTGTCGCCGCAGACGTAGAGATACGCACCCTCCTCCAGCCACGCATAGACGTCGCGGCCCTGGCGGCGCAGGCGATCCTGCACATAGGTCTTCGGCGCGGCATCGCGGGAGAAGGCGAGATCGAGCCGGCTCAGCACGCCGTTCTTGACCAGCTCCTGCCACTCCACCTGATAGAGGAAGTCGCTGCGGAAATTGCGCTCGCCGAAAAACAGCCAGGAGCGGCCGGACGCACCGCGCGCCTCTCGCTCCTGCATGAAGGCGCGGTAGGGCGCGACGCCCGTGCCCGCGCCGATCATCAGGATCGGCACATCATCGTCCGGCAGGTGGAAGTGGTCGTTGGACTGGATGTAGACCGGAATCGTGGCGTCCGCCTCGGTGCGCGCGGCGAGATAGCCGGAGGCGACGCCGGCGCGCGGCAGGTCGTGCATCGTGTAGCGCACGGTGCTGACCGTGAGATGCACTTCATCCGGGGCCGCAGCAAGGCTGGAGGAGATCGAATAGAGCCGCGGCTGCAACGGCCGAAGCCCGGCGACAAACTGCGCGGCATCGATGCCCGACGCCGGAAAGCGGCTGACGACATCAAGAATGTGGTGATTGTGCTGGAACGCCGCGCGGGCCTCCTTCCGGTCGGGCGCACGCAACGCCTGAAGTTCGGCGGCACCGGTGATGTCGGCCCATTGATCGAGAAAGCGCGGCGTCAACGCGGTGATCTCGAAGGTCGCGCTCAGCGCCTCTCCGAGGCTTGTCGTGGTCTGCTTCACCGTCACCGGGGCATCGGCCGGCAGCGACAGCTTCTCCAGCACAGCCTCGACAAGAGCCGGGTCGTTGCGCGGCACGATGCCGAGCGCGTCGCCCGGCTGATAGGTCAGTCCGGAGTCGGCGAGCGACAGTTCGATATGGCGCGTCTCCTTGGTCGACCCGCGCCCGGTCAGCACGATGTTGTCAATGACCGCGGCCTGAAACGGATGCTTCTTGTCGAATGTTGCCGACGTCAACGCAGGCTCGCGGCTCTGCGCAGCGGTCGCCGATCCCGGCGCAGACTGCGCGGTTTGCGCCGATGGCGCGAGGCTGGCGACCACGGCCGCGATCCACGCCTCCGCAGCCTCCTCATAATCGACGTCGCAATCGACGCGATCGGCGAGGCGCTGCGCGCCCAGTTCTTCCAGCCGCCGGTCGACCCGCTTGCCTGCCTCGCAATATTTTTCGTAGGTGGAATCACCCAGCGCCAGCACCGCGTAGCGCAACTGCGGCAACTTCGGCGCCTTGCGGCCTTCGAGGAATTCGAAGAACCCTACCGCGGTCTGCGGCGCATCGCCCTCGCCATGCGTGCTGGTGACGACGAGCATGTCCTGCTCGTCCTTGAGACCGCGCGTCTTGTAGTCCGCCATATCAGCGAGGCGAGCCTCGATGCCCTTCGCTGTAGCCTTCTCGACGAGCGTCTGGGCCAGAGCCTTGCTGTTTCCCGTTTCGCTGGCGAAGAGCACCGTCAACAGCCGCGTCGCTGGCGCGGCGATGAGATTGCCTTGTGAAGGCGGCGCAAGCTCCGCGACGTCCGAAGCAATCGCGGCCGCACGAGCCTTGTGGCTCAAACCGGCGAAATAGCCGCTGATCCAGATCGCCTGTTCATGACTGAGCGAGGTCGCGAGCTGGTTGACTTGCGTCCACTGATCCGTCGAAAGCGCCGATCCTGGAAATTCCAATTTTGTCATCGCAAGCAGACCTCGGAAGCGAACTGCCCGCCCGATTGCGATTTGCACGTCACAGGTCGGGTCGAGCCGCTGAACGAACGGAATCTGCCGCGCCATTTTCGACAGTCCGGGCCTCTTGAATAGGTCCGGTTTGACAGAGAAAACAATGCGTTATTGAAAAAAAGAATATTACCCCTCAGCGAACGCAGGCAGCGAAACGAATATTTCGTTGCCGCGCTCATTTTTAGCATTGCGGGAGAGTGCCCGGGACGCCCGGAAATGGGGTGCCGGCGCGTCGGCCGGTTTTACCTTGCGTTAATGCCGGAAAGCGCGATCGACGACCCCCGAGATCAAGGAATGGTCCCGCTTTTCGCACGCGGCTGCGATGCAGGAGATCAAGCCGCGTGCGGAGAAGCTCAGTGCAGCTTGCGCTTCGGCATGCGCGGTTCGAACTGCTCGATATCCGCCATCGAAGGCGTCTCACCATTGAACGTGAGAACGCCGCCGTTGACCGAAATCGCGACGTGGTCGCCGTCATGGACCTTCCCCGCCAGGATCATTTCAGCGAGCGGATCCTGCACGTCGCGCTGGATCACGCGCTTGAGCGGGCGCGCGCCATAGGCGGGATCCCAGCCTTTTTCGGCCAGCCGGTCGCGCGCGGCCGGATCGAGGTCGAGCACGATCTTGCGATCTTCCAGCAGCTTTTGCAGCCGGGCGAACTGGATGTCCACGATCCTCCCCATCTCGCTCTTCTGCAACCGATGGAACAGAATGATCTCATCGACGCGATTGAGGAATTCGGGACGGAAGTGCGCACGCACCATCCCCATCACCTGCTCGCGCACGGCGGAGGTGTCTTCGCCCTCGGGCTGGTTCACCAGAAATTCCGAACCGAGGTTCGAGGTCATGATGATCAGCGTGTTGCGGAAATCCACCGTGCGGCCCTGACCGTCGGTCAACCGGCCGTCGTCGAGCACCTGCAACAGCACGTTGAACACATCCGGATGCGCCTTTTCGATCTCGTCGAACAGCACGACCTGATAAGGCCGCCGCCGCACCGCTTCCGTCAGCGCCCCGCCCTCGTCGTAGCCGACATAGCCGGGAGGCGCGCCGATCAGCCGCGCCACCGAATGCTTCTCCATGTATTCGGACATGTCGATGCGGACCATCGCGGTTTCATCATCGAACAGGTAGGCGGCGAGCGCCTTGGTCAGCTCGGTCTTGCCGACGCCGGTGGGCCCCAGGAACATGAACGAGCCCATCGGACGGTTGGGATCCTGCAAGCCGGCGCGGGCGCGCCGCACGGCGGTCGCAACCGCGCGCACGGCCTCGGACTGCCCGACGACGCGCGCCGCAAGACTCTCTTCCATCCGCAGCAGCTTTTCCTTCTCTCCCTCCAGCATCTTGTCGACGGGAACGCCGGTCCAGCGCGACACCACCTGAGCGATGTTGTCCGCCGTCACGGTTTCATTCATCATCGTATTGCTTTCGCTGGCCTCGATGCTCTCCAGACGTTTCTCGAGTTCGGGAATCCGCCCGTAGGCCAGTTCGCCGGCTTTCTGGTATTCGCCGCTGCGCTGCGCGTTGGCGAGTTCGATCCGCGCCTGATCCAGCTCGCTCTTGAGCTTGGCGGCGTCCGACAACTTGCTTTTCTCGGCGTTCCAGCGCGAGGTCAGGTCCGCCGACCGTTTCTCCAGATCGACGAGTTCCTTTTCGAGGTTCTCAAGGCGCGTCCTGGAGCCAGCGTCGTTCTCCTTCTTCAGCGCCTCCTGCTCGATCTTCAGCCGCACGATCTCGCGGTCGAGCGAGTCGAGTTCTTCCGGCTTGGAATCGACCTGCATCTTCAGGCGCGCCGCCGCCTCATCGACCAGATCGATCGCCTTGTCGGGCAGGAAACGAACGGTGATGTAGCGGTTGGACAGCATGGCAGCCGCAACCAGCGCCGC
>JBIQHO010000138.1:0-8966 GCA_044508545.1 Bradyrhizobiaceae bacterium
TCGCAAAGTCGGTCCTCGTCGCTACCCTTATCCGTGCGATGCGCCCTCACATTCCGATAGGCGCCCACCGCGCCCACGAAGATATTTGTGCGGCCCGCATGCTCGGACCCGGAGATACCGGGCCAGGAGAGCCGAGGCGCCTCACCATTGAATGCCATCGTATAGGTCGCGGAAGGTCCCTTGGCGGCCTCCTCGATTGTTATCCCTGCCCTCTCGCGGACCGTTTCCTCCAACTTCCTGTGCCCCTTGAGCAGCATCCCGTCTGGATCCTTCCAGAAGTCGCGCGCCACCTCGGCAAGTCGATCGTCGATGATGGCCATAGGCACATTGAGGCCCCGATGCTTCCATGGATTGCGGTCGCTGACATGATCCTCGCGATCGAGAGTCAGATAGTCCCATAGCCGCTGCGGACGTGGGCGCGGCGCCACCCGGATAGTTTCGCGATCCGCCAGTGTCAGCGACGACCCGTCGAGCCGCGTCAACAGATCGGCATCGACCAGGGCTTCGTCGAGCTCGACCCTATGCCAATGCAAGAGGTCGAGGACTGCGGAGAACCCTTTGGGACCTGTGCCCACATAGCCTGAGGAAAAGCCCGACTTGACGATCACTTCATCATGTTCGCCAACTGCCAGTAGGAAGGCATGGTTGGGATTGGCGCCGTCTTGGCAGGTGAGGATCAGGGCGGACCGTAGGTCCGCCCCCGACATGAGCAGCCGTTCGATCGCTTCCTGGCACTCCTTGGTCGCGCCCGCGATGCCGACATATTCGAGAAATGTCGCGTGGGGATCAGGTTCGATATCGCTCATTAAGGTCTCAGAATTTGAAACTGCCACGATCAGCAAAGCTGGAGGGCGTCACCTCCAGGCTCGCACCTCGCGGAGGCACGTCCGCGCGCCCTTCGTCATATTCTGGGCGCCGCCAGTTTTTTGAGCTGCACGCACCGTTCTCGCACCACGAATTCGGTGCGCCGCTCTTCGGATGGCTGCATATAGAGGATATGAAGCGGGAGAAACTCGCTGGCTGCCCGTAACTCCTGCTTCAGATTGGAAAGCGCGTCGTCGGCGGGGCCAACGACTAGAATATCGATATCCTCCCCAATGCCGCGCAGGGTTGAACCGAACATATAAACCTCGAACTGTTCCAGCGAGCCGCAATTGCCTAGAAGGTGGGCGGCGATCTCACTGGCCGTCATCAGGCCGTTCTCAGACGCTCCCTCAGTTCTTCCCATTTCATCACCTCGCACCCAAGCTCATTTCCGGCGTCGATCGCTTCAGGCGACGGACTCCCGTTGGGGTTGATATTCCAAACGATATCGACAGGCCCAAAGTCATCCCAAAGACTGCGAACGGCGTCTGCGGTCGGCTCATAGTCGGCGATCATACCGATCCTGAGAACGGTTCCACTCCTTAGCGTGATCCGGTGGATACGATCATACTCCCGGCGCACCTCCTGCACCCGACCATCTTGTCGGAGCAACCGGTCAGAGAACAAATAGGTTTTGTGGGAAGCGGTGTTCGCGTCTCCGTCGAGCGCGGCGGAAGTCAAGGTTCCGGCACTTCCCCAGCCTACGCTGGTGGCCTCAAGATACTCGATCGCCTCACCATGCCACACGCAGGTCTTTCGGTAACCGCAGAGGAAATCCATTTCCGGATACTTCTCCCGGTAACTCGCCGCCGTTGCCGCGCCGATCCCGTCTGCAGCTGATATCGCGGCCAAGACGTCCGGCTGATCCTGAGCCACAATCCGGATCAGCTCGCCTTCCACATGCTCCGCGGTCAATCGCGGCTGCTCTGCGATGTTGGCGAGCGCGTATTTGACCTGCCAGTTCACGAGAACATGCTCTCCATCGCCGCGGGGAAGCGGATCGCGCGGCCGGCCACGCCGCAAACATGGCGTTCCGATAGGCCGCGCACATGCTCCTGATATTCTGCGAAAGCTCGGCGTTCGTCGTCAGTAGCGAACCTCAGGTTCGCCTGAATGATCGCTTGAACGCGAAAGTGGTTGGGAAGGATGACGCTCCGCATTCGCTGGCTCCACGCCTTTGCGGCCTCGGCCTCGGGATCATACTCGAAATCGGATCCATGCTCTGGGGCGAACTTGTCCCAGATGGCCTTGTTCTCGGCCATCACCCCAGCGACCGCTGCTCTCACTTCGGCGCGATTCTCATAGGCCCTGATCCCTTGCTTCGCAGCCAAATTGGCAAGATGGTTTTGCTTCCAATCCAGGAGGATGTTGCGAGGGAAGCCGTCGGGATCCTTGTCGATCTTCGTGTGGCACGTCGGGCAGAGCAAGATCAGGTTCTCGAACGCGTCAGGATCGTAGTCGCCTGCCGGTCGATCTTCGTGGCGAGGCCCAGCCTCGCCATGCGGAATTACATGGGCCATTTCGGCGATGTGCTTGTCACCACCCAATTCAACCGGGAACAATGCGTCAAGACAATCCGGTTTCTGGCAATAACCCGATGCCTCGGAAAATAATCGCAGTCTTGTCCCTGCCGGTATCGCCCTTCGCTCTGTCATCAAAAGCCCCAATTCGTCGCTCACCGCCAATATAGGAATGGCGGTATCGAGCGTCAGCCCCCGTGCTGTTCCGGCTGCAAACTAACGCTACGCGTTACCGAGATAGCATATAAGAAAGGGAAAGCCTTACCCAGCGCTTGAGCCATGGCGCAGCCGGACGAATGAACGGCAGGATCCGTTCGCGTCAAGAAAACCTGCCAGTCAGGATTGTCCAACATTGCAGCTGTCCGAACTCATCCAACTTCCGCTTTCAGGAGATCGGCGGAAAGTCTGCAATGGCTGGAATGGGGGCGCAAAGCGGTCGTTCAAAGCCCCATACACCATGTCTGCGCAGGGTCAAAATCGACCAATCGACCAGAAGTGATTCGAACTTTTTCACCGCCAAACGCCGCCGTTTCTACGCTTTTTCGCACAAGGACCGCCTCACGCTCTTTGAGCGGGCGTAGATTCGGCGGTTATCGGCGGCAATAGAGGGCAATCGGCGGAATTTGGCGCGCCGTCTCAGGCGATGATGCGAACTATGTCTACTCCATAGCCCAAGGCCCTCCATCTTACCAAAACGCGGCTCATGTGAGGGGCTCGTGCTACGATTTTCTGAAAGCGTGGACTTCCGCAACAGACGACAGAGCGAGCGCGACGCCCGGCGTCTGCGAATTGAACTGGGCGGCGATGCCTGATGCTTCATCGAGGCATCAGCAGTTTCGATTTCTATTTGCTACTTGCCTTCCGATATAGTCATCAGCACTTTCCGCGCACCGGACGTGATTGTTCCTTCGTTCAGCGCTGTGACATCGGCAAGGGTAAGCAGGCCGTTGGCGATCCCGTTGGTCATGCGCGTACACCACGCCTCGGCCGCTTTTTCCACCGGCACGCTCATGAACTGGGCGGCGTCGGCCGGATTGTCGCCAATGCCTTGTTTGATGCAGGTCGCGATGGCGGATTGCCGCTCCGCATCATTTGCTTTCAGAGCGGCCGCCACTTGCTGAAACTCCTGCTCATTGTCCGCCAGCTGCGCCCACGCGGGCCTGACGGGCAGCAAGTTGAGAAGAATGAGTGCCGCGGCTATCGATTTGGTTTTCATGCTGTCGTCTTACTCCAGATCTATTTCCCGCGCATCATCGTGCCGTCGAAGCCGCAGGAGGCACCGTGATAGGCCGTGCAGGGTCCGGCAACTTCCGCCTTCAGCGCGCGCGTGCTATCCAGCGACAATTCCACGCGGCAGACTGGCGCGGACGGGTCTTTTGAGACGTAGCTCTCGCCAAGCACGGTAGCGCCGTTCGGCTTGCCGTAAAGCGTGACAGCACCCGAGCAACCTTCCGAACCCGTATGGAGATCGATCACCAGATAATCGGGCTTGGCGGCGCCGCGCCGGATGGTGGCCGATAGCGCGCTGCCGTTCCATTGACCGACCCACGGATCGGAGGATGAACTGTCGGACGCGGTATCTGTTGGCGATAGCTTGGATGCGCACACCTGCGAGCTGCCGACAGGCGCCAGATAGGCAAGGCAGACCCGCTTGTTGTCATCGTCAACATTCGGATCAGCCTCCTCGGCGGCATCGCGCATACAGGAACCATTGGCGGAGTAGACGAAGATTCCGCCATCGGCCGACATGTTGATCGGTCGCGTCTCGGACGATGCGCCGTGCGTGCCCTTGAGGCGGCGTGTCACCCGGCTGTCGGGGTCGGCGACGAGAAGCCCATCCTCGCCGTTGTAGAACAGGTGAACCCCGGTCGGATCGAACTGGAAATTCTCCAGCTCCCAGCCGCCGGAGGCGATGACGCGCGGCTCCTTGTCGCCTCGTCGCGCAGCCAGCAGATCGAACGAGCCGTGCCCCTTGTTCTGCGCCCAGGCCGTGAAGGCACCGCCTTCCTGTTCGTTGTGGCTGTCGTCGTTGAAACCGGGCAGCGGCTTTCTCCCGATGGCGTCGCTGGAAGCCGTCGCCGCTCTACGCGCAGCATCGAAGACGGCAAATTGTTCGGCCACGTCAGGCGGCAGTTCGCGTCGCTCCGCGTAGCCCGCGATGTCAGCGCCAAATACGCTGCTGACGCCAAGCGGCCGGTTGGCGCGGACATAAAAGCGGCCGTCGCGTCCCCAGATCCACGGATCGAGCGCCGCAATGTCCTCGGGCTTTTCAATCTTGCCTGTGTGCGTGCGCGTGGAGACGACGACCAGTCGTCCGCTCGCCGGCTCATAGAGCCAGACCTGCATCACGTAACCGGCGTCATCCTCGACACCCAGCGCCATCAGCGTCTTGTCGGGCGAGAACTGCGCCTGATAGGCGGCCTGTCGCCAATCGTCGGGATAGGCTGCTTGCAAAGGCTCGATCGGCACGGTCTTGATATCGAGCGGCACCAAAGGCGGCGCCGCGATATCCATGAGTTGGGCGATGCGCGGCGGATAGATCGCCTGAAGGCAAAGCAACTGCCCGAATTGCCGCGGGCTCAAGCCCTCTTCGTTGCCTACCTTCGGCGTCACATTCGCCAGTCCGCAGCGGCGGTCACGCTCGGCAAGCCAGGCTTTCTGGTCGGCACGAACCGACGCAATGGCGGCGTCATCTTTCTGTGCCGTGAGAGTTGCCTTGAATGCAGCAGCCATGCGACCGTCGAGCGAGCCCACCGTATCCCAAGCACATATCGCCTTGTCGATCTGGCGCGTCGCCTTGGCGCAATTGAAACCGGGGCTGCCAGCAAGAGCCGATATGGCAGCAAGCAAAGTCGACGCGGAAAACAGCGCCGCCGCGGTTAGATATCGGATCGATCGTATCATGCGGCTTATTCCTGTTCGCTGAAAAGCGCGCCCTGTGAACGCAGACGTTTCAACCCAAGCAGCACAAGCGCGAGTAACAGCGCGATCGTTGAATAAAATAGCGCTGCCGCTACAAAAGTCGGCCAGGTGACGTCGTGCTGTTCACCATTGGCATGGGTACACCGGAAATTGTGCGCCACGCCGCTCTGACCCGGCCGATAGGAATAGTCCCGGGACAGGGCATAGCTCTTTCCGTCGCATACATAGGGCGCGGCAATCCCGACCACTGGCGGATAAAAAGCCCCGCCGACCGCGGCGATCATCGCCCCGGCAAAGATGCAGATCGCAATCACCAATGCCAGAGCGCCGGCCGCGTTACGCACCCGGCGTGGAAGAACCGAGAGTGCCAGGCAGGCGTAATCCAGCCGCCGCCACGGCTCGACGCTTCCTGCCGCACGCTGGGCCAATCCGATCGCCAACACCGCCGCCGGCACCACGAGCGCTATCGCGGCGATCAGGAGGAAGAATGTGAGATGGTTCATGACGCCTTGCCCACTGGCTTGCCTTATTCCCGCGCGCCGGAGGAAGCGGCATTCTGGTCCATGAAGAACAGGACGCCGGTTGGGCTGTCTTGAGTAAAGTTGACGGCCGTCCACTCGAATGTCGTCGGCGAAATCTTCTTTGCCGAGAGCGGGCAGAACGCGACCAGATTGCTCGCAGCCCCTTTGTCGATTACCAGCCGATAGTGGCTAACAGGCCCGCGCCAATGGCCCGCCGGGGCGGCAAGATGCGTAACGGTGTAAATGTCGTAGGAGAAAGGCTTGCGAAAGAAGGCCCGGCGCAGCGCGTCGTCGACGCAATAAGCTCTCGTCGCCGAGCCACCGGGGGCGATTTCGGGAAAATGATCGACGGTAATATCGCTCCAGTATTTGACAAGCGTAGCATAGCTCATCTCGATGTGAGTCTCGCCCGGTTCGAGTATTGCATCCCAGGCGAAGTCGGCCTGATAGGTCCATGCCGCCGCATCGATATTAGTCAAGCGACTCGCTTCAAGCTTCGTCCGCACATCCGGCGTCAAGCGTCGCCACGCCGACCCGCCGGGACCGGCGAGCAAAGGCATGCCGGCATCGAGCAATTGCCGTGTCACATCCTTGCCATCGAGCAACGCCCGGCCGTGGCCGCCAAGCACTACCGGCTTTCCCTCCACACGAACCGACAGGTTCATATAGTTGGCAGGCTGCGTATCGGCGGCGAGCCCCGCGGCTTCGGAGTCTTTATCGAGCGCCGCGATATCCTCGCTGGCGTCGACCGGCATGTCCGGCAGAGCAAAGCGGAAATGCACCTTCAGGCGCCTTCTGGATCTGAAGACATAGGCGAGCCGAACGGAATAGAGCGAGACATGCACCTCCAGCCGCTCGACGCTCACGCCGGCCGGCAAATCGAAAACCGGCCCAGTGGCGGCATAGCCGATGCCACGGCCTTCGTCGGCCGCAAGCGCCGGGACTGCCGCGAGCGCGACCGCGAACGAGATTGCCGCAAGCCGACCGCGCATCATTTGCCGTCCTCCGGCTTCGACAGCCGCGCCACACAAAAACGCTCGGGCGCGCCTTCGTCCTGTTTGGTCATAAACTCGTCGCCGCACGCGTTGCGGGTGGACCAGACGACAAGGCTGAAATCGCCGGAAACCGCATAGGGCCGGTCGCCCCGCGAGGTGCCGGCAATGCGGCGCTCGCCATGCTTGGCCATATCGAAAACGGCCATGCCGGTGTCGGCCGGATAGACGAGCCGCGAGCGGTCCGCCTCGAAGAGGTAATCCGCCAGTTCCCAGCCGCCCCACGCCGCAAGATAGGCGTGCGAACCGACGGCGCGCTTGCGCGTTTTGAGTTCGATGGTGCCGTGGCCGCGATCGTCGATCCATGCGAGGAAATCGCCATTACCCTGGACGGTTTGTGGGCTTTCGCCTTCGCTGTCCGTCATCCCGCCCGCCGCCGGCTCGGCAGGCCCGCCGTCGCCGTCCAACAGGGCGGCGATATCGGTCGGCACCATGCCCATCTGGACGCTGCCGGCGAGTGTTGCGGCATAGACGGAGCTCGGCCCTTCTTCGCTTTCGCTGCCGGCGCTCCAGAGCGCGAGCCGCACATAGAGCGTGTCGCCCTGCCAGGCGAGCGCCTTTATCGCCATCGGCGCGCCGTCTGGGTGCGGTTGTTGCATGTCCGGCATCGGCGTGGCGGCAGCGAGCCTGCCGTCGGCGACGCGGTAGAGCCACACCTGATCGGGGCGGTCGAGTTCGAGGCTGGGCAGCTGGATCGCGGCCAGCGCGCCGTCCGGCGACAGGCGGATGCCGGCGATGCGCGGTATGCCGCCCTCGGCGATCTGCGGGCGGGCCGCCGCGATCGGCCGAAGATCGATTTCCCTGATGCCGCTCGCCGACAGGGGCGGCAGGGCAAGGTCCTGCAAGGTGCGGCGGCGGTCGAGATAGACGACGTTCAGGCATTCGTAAGCCTGCTTGCCCAACTCCGCCGCCGTGTCGACCAGTTCCGCGAAAGTCCGGTCGGCGATGCAGCGCCGGTCGCGCTCGCGCACCCAGTCGCGCTGGGCAAGCACCAGATCGTCGCGGGCGGAGCCTGTCACGGTATTGCGCGCCGCTCGGTAGTCGCGCGACAAGCTAAGATCCTGCCAGCGGAGCACCGCCTGCGAGCAGATGAGTTTCTCGAACGTGCTGGCCGCCTTGGCGCAATCGAAGCTCGCCGGAACGCTCGCCGCATTCGCGGGCGCTGCGAACATCGCCCCGAGTACGAGCGCCGCGCCGACGACCTTGGCGAACACGCGCCTAGTCATGGACGACAAAGGTGCTGTTCTTGCAAAAATTCTGCTTGCCGGCCGGCTTGGGCTCCTCACAGCACTCCGCATCGTCCTTGGCGACAACCACGGCGATGTCGAAGGTGCAGATCTTGCGCCCGTCGGGAATAATGAAGGTGCGGCTGGCGCCCGGCTCCAGCGACCTGTTGCCGAACTCGCCGCTCTCGAACGAATTCACCCCGGCCTGCGAATAGGCAAAGCTCTGCAAAGGCAGCCTGGCCTTGTTGGTCACCGTGACGTCGAGGTCGTCGGCCGGTTTCGGGGCGTCGCAAGCCGCGAACATTTCGGCGGCGGTGGATTCGGAAACCTTATCCTTGGCGTAGCGTTGCGTGTGCCCCTTGACCGTGACCTCCAGCGATTCGTCCGAGGTCAGGATGCGTCGCAGCGCCTCGTCGGGCGGCAATTCAGCGTGAAGTTCGATACCGCCAGATTCCTGATTGGCCACCGCCTTATCGGAAAATTCGACCTGCCCGCCGGCTGTCGCCAGACGCACGCGCACCAGTTGACCCTCCTTCGCTCCGCTGTCCTCGTCCTGGATTCCCACCTTCACCACCGGCGCTCCGGGTCGGCACGAGAAATTCAGGATGACATAGTCGCTGTCCGGCACGCCGTAGGCGAGCACCGTCTTCCCGTCGTAAGTGTTGCCGAACCAGCGCGGCTTGTCCTGATCCTGCGCCGCCGCCGGCCACGTCGCCGCTCCCGTGAGCGCGATCGCGGTTGCTGCGAGAAAACCGAGCCGTATCTTTCCGACGCGCGTCATGCTGCCCCTCGTTTGCGCGTGTCAGCCGCCGACCGGGCGGAAGAAGGTGATGACCGGCCGGAAATTCCAGCCGGAATGGC
>JBIQHO010000139.1:0-8893 GCA_044508545.1 Bradyrhizobiaceae bacterium
GCCGCTCCGGCGACAGCCTCACGCAGCTCAATCTCGTCGATCTCTTCTCGCCGGAAAGTCAGGACGCCGTGCGCGACTCTCTCAGCGGACTTGCGGGCGGCAGCGCAAGCCTGCCCGATCAAGGCCGCGAGGTGTTGGGCCGCGCGTGCGAGAGAGGCCTGATCCCGCTATCGATGACGATGGGCCGGACGCGGGCAGATGGTCGCAACTTCTTCGCGGTGTTCCGCGACCTGTCGCAGACCCGGAAGGTCGAGACCGAACTGTCGCAGGCGCGGCGGCAGTCCGATCGCGCGGCGAACGCCAGGGCCGACGTGCTGGCGCGGATCAGCCATGAAATCCGAACGCCGCTCAACGCCATCATCGGCTTCGCGGACGTGATGAGCGACGAGAAATTCGGCCCGCTCGGCAATGAACGCTACGGCGAATACATGAAGGACATCCGCGCTTCCGGCGAGCGCATCATCGCTTTCATCGACGACCTGCTCGACCTGTCGCGGATCGAAACCGGCAAGCTCGACCTCGCCTTCGTCAACCAGAACCTCAACGAACTGGTCGAGCAATGCGTCGCGGTGATGCAGCCGCAGGCCAATCGCGAGCGCATCATCATCCGCACATCGCTCGCGCACACGCTGCCGCCGGTGGTGGCGGACGCGCAGGCGTTACGCCAGATCACGCTCAACCTGATCGGCAACTCGATCCATCTCGCCAACGCCGGGGGCCAGGTCATCGTCTCGACGGCGCTCAACGATTTCGGCGACGTGGCGCTGCGCGTGCGCGACACCGGGCATGGACTCAACGACAACGAAGTGGCCGCGGCCACTGAACCGTTCCGCACACCGGCTCCGAGTGATCGAGCCTCGGAGAGCGCCGGCGTCAGCCTGTCGCTCACAAAGGCGCTGGTGGAAGCCAATCGCGCCCAGTTCAACATCAGGACCGGACCGCATTCCGGAACGCTGATCGAGGTGGTGTTCGCGCAGGCGAAGGCGCAGGCTTCGGAATAGCAAAAGCCGGCACGCCGGCAGGACCGCCGGCCTCCGCTCTTTGAAGCGTTTTCTTGACGCGAACCGGTAGCCACTTCGCTTGAAAACGCTCCAGTTGCGCCTCAAGCGTTCTTCAGCGCAACGCGGTATTCAGCTTCGGTCTTCGTCCTGACCTCGTCCAGCGTGACGCCGTCGGCGAGTTCGATCAGAACCATGCCGTCCTTGCCGTGCTTGTCGATGGTGAACACCGCAAGATCGGTCACGATCATATCGACGACTTTTTCGCCGGTCAGCGGCAGCGTGCAGCGCTTGAGCAGCTTGGGGCCATCCTTGGCGGAATGCTCCATCACCACGACGACACGCTTGACGCCGGCGACGAGGTCCATCGCGCCTCCCATGCCCTTGACCATTTTGCCGGGGATCATCCAGTTGGCGAGATCGCCGTTCTGCGCCACCTGCATCGCGCCAAGGACGGAGAGGTCGATATGGCCGCCGCGCACCATGCCGAACGAGTCGGATGAGGAGAAATAGCTGGTGGTCGGCAGTTCGGTGACGGTCTGCTTGCCGGCGTTGATGAGGTCGGGATCCTCCTCGCCCTCATAGGGAAACGGACCCATGCCGAGCATGCCGTTCTCGCTCTGAAGCTGAACATCGATGCCGTCGGGGATGAAATTCGACACCAGCGTCGGAATGCCGATGCCGAGATTGACGTAATAGCCGTCACGCAGTTCCCTGGCGGCGCGCGCCGCCATCTGTTCGCGGGTCCAGGCCATTGGACTCTCCTGTGACGTTCTACGAAAAGCGCGGGATCGAAGCGATCCGGTCTTGATCCCGAGTCCGGGATTGCCTCGCAGAGCGTGTGCGGGCTTGCCGAAGGCGGGACTGGCGTCCTGGGATCCATTCATTTCGGCATGATCCGTTCCGAAAACCAGCCCCCTCTTGCCGGATCATGCCGCCGGACGCGGGCGGGTGTTACGGAATTCGATGTGCTTCCTTGCGTTTCCCACCTCGACGAGGCGCTTGACGAAGATGCCGGGCGTGTGGATGTGGTCGGGGTCGATCCCGCCTGCGGGCACGAGATGCTCGACTTCGGCGACGGTGATTTTCGCCGCGGTTGCCATCATCGGATTGAAATTTCGCGCGGTCTTGCGATAGACCAGATTGCCGGCGGTGTCGCCCTTCCAGGCATGGATGATGGCGAGGTCGGCGAACAGCCCGCGCTCCATCAGGTATTTCTCGCCGTCGAACTCCCTCACCTCCTTGCCTTCGGCGATCAGGGTGCCGACGCCGGTCCTGGTGTAGAACGCCGGGATGCCGGCGCCGCCAGCGCGGATGCGCTCGGCCAGCGTGCCCTGCGGATTGAATTCGAGTTCCAGTTCGCCCGCGAGGTACTGCCGCGCGAACAGTTTGTTCTCGCCGACATAGGAGGAGATCATCTTCCTGATCTGCCGGGTTTCGAGCAGCCGGCCCAGGCCGATGCCATCGACACCGGCATTGTTGGACACCACCGTGAGGTTCCTGACGCCGGAGTCGCGGATTGCATCGGCCAGCGTCTCTGCGATGCCGCACAGGCCGAAGCCGCCGGACATGATCATCATGCCGTCCCTGAGGATGCCGTCGAGGGCCGATCTGGCGTCCGGGTAGACCTTGTTCATGGGCGCGCGACCTGAAGGAGGAAGGCGTCGCCTGCCGGGCGCCGCCGGGCACGATGAAAGGTAAGTATCAGGCAAAACCGCCCCCGCCGCAACGGGATGCAAATGTCGGAATCGGACCGCCGGCAGCCTTGAAAGCGTCAAGAAAACCAATCAAGTTGCGGCCCGGCCGAAGCGGTGCCCGACCGCTCGGCGAGCGTCAACCAGCCAGACATGTCATTGACGATGGCCCAAGGACATTGACGGCCCAAGGACATTGACGGCCCAAGGACATTGACGATGGCCCAAGGACAATGGCCCAAGGAATGAAGCGCCTGGGAATATCGGTCGCGGCAATTCTGGCAGTTGCGTTGACGGCGCTAACCGGTGTGATCGCAATGTCGCGGCTGCTCGACCGCAACGCCTTACGCGACGCGGTGGAAACGCAGATCCGCGCCGTGACGGGCCTCGACTTCGTTGCCGATGGACGCATCGACGTCTCGGTTTTTCCCGGCAGCTATGTCTCGTTCCATGATGTCCGCATCAAGGGCAGCGACGCCGATGCTGCCGTGCTCAGCGTCGATGTGCTCACCGCCAACCTGCGGCTGCTTCCGCTCTTGATGCAGAAATTCCAGATCGCCGACGTCATGATGCTGCGTCCTCACATCCGCGTGACGCGCACCGCTGACGGCCGCAGCAACTGGTCCCCGTTCGTGGAAACCATCGCGCGAACCATGAAGCCCGGAGCGGACAGCCCGGTTTCGTTCTCGGAAATCCGGATCCAGGACGGCGAACTCAGCTATGAGGACACCGCCAACCGGATCTCTGAAAACCTCGACGACATCGACCTGTCGCTGGCGTGGCCCTCGATCTCCCGCTCCTTCGCCGCGACCGGACAGTTCGACTGGCGCGGCGAACGCATCGACGGCAGCATCAGCCTCAGCGACTTTCTCGCCGCGCTGTCCGGCGAACGCTCCGGACTGAAGGTCAAGATCGCCAGCGCGCCACTGAAGTTCGCGTTCGATGGCGCAGTCGCAAATCCGGTCAGCCTGATGATGGAAGGCACTGTGACCGCCGACAGCACCTCGTTGCGCGGGGCCATGGGCTGGATCGGACGGCCCCCGCCCGGCAGCGGCGGGTTCGGCCGCTTCGCGCTCAAGGCGCGCGCCAGCGTGATCGGCGCATCGATCGCGCTGACCAACGTCAACCTGGAGATCGACGGCAACGTCGCCGAAGGCGTGATGACCTACGCCAATAACGGGCGACAGACCCTGCAGGCGACACTGGCCGCCGGCGCGGTCGATTTCACGCCTTATATCCAGACCATTCGCCTGCTCGCCAACGGCGCGCGCGACTGGAACAGACAGTTGTTCGACCTGCATGCGCTGTCCGCCACCGACCTCGACATGCGGCTTTCGGCGGCGAAGGTCACCGTCGGCTCGACCAAGCTCGGCAAGACTGCGCTCGGCGCCAACCTTCGCAACGGAACGCTGGCGCTCAGCATCGGCGAAGCGCAGATCTATGACGGAATCGCCAAAGGCTCGTTCGGAATCTCGCAGGCCGACCAGGCCGCCGAGGTGAAGGCGCAGTTTCAGCTCACCGACGTCGATCTGCAAGCCTGCGCCAGCGATCTGTTCGGCACCGGCAAGCTCTCCGGACGCGGTAACCTGAATGTTTCGCTCGAGGCCAGGGGGTCGAGCCCGTTCGGGCTGGCGCAATCGCTCGGCGGGACAGCGAGCCTGACCGGGCATGACGGCGCCATCAACGGATTCAACATCGAACAGTTGCTGAAGCGGCTGGAGCGCCGGCCGCTTTCAGGCGGCGGAAATTTCCGCAACGGCAAGACGCCGTTCGACACACTGAACATCGCCCTCAGTTTCAACGATGGCGTCGCGGTCGCGACCGACGTGCGCGTCGAGGGGCCGGCCGCGCGTCTCATCATCACCGGCACCGCCTCGGTGCCCGGGCGCGACTACGACCTCAAGGGCATCGCAAGCCTGACGCAGGCGACAAACGCCGACAACTTCGATCTGCCGTTCGTGATCCAGGGACCATGGGACGATCCGCTGATCTTTCCCGATCCGGAAAGCCTGATCCGCCGGTCCAAGGCATCGGCGCCGCTGCTCGACGCGGTCAAGGATCGCAAGGCCCGCGATGCGGTTCGTTCGGTGATCGAGCATCTGACCAACGATAAAGCAATTCCCGAGGCGGCGGCTCCAGTCGCTCCGGCGGAATCCGGTACGCCGCGTACGAACTGACAAGCGGTTTCTTGCAAGCAGCGATTCCCTGAAGCCTTTTTCCGCTTCTGATTTCAATTTGGTCGCCTACAACGGCGCGGCGCTTTCGCCCTGCCGGCTCGACAGTTTCGAGACCAGCGACGCCGCGATGATAACGAGCGTGATCGATCCGATGATCAATGTGCAGATCGCGTTGATCTCCGGCTTCACGCCGAGGCGCACCTCCGAATAGATGCGGATCGGCAGCGTCGTCGAGCCGGGCCCGGTGGTGAAACTCGCGATCACGAGATCATCCATCGACAGCGTGAAAGCCAGCATCCAGCCGGCCATAACCGACGGCAGGATCAGCGGCAGCGTCACCTTGAGGAACGCCCGCAGCGGATCGCAGCCGAGATCCATCGCGGCCTCCTCAAGGCTGCGATCAAGCGATCCGAGCCGCGACTGCACCACCACGGCGACGAAGCACATGGTCAGCGTGGTATGGGCGATCGTGACAGTCCAGAATCCACGCTCCGCATTGACCGCAACGAACAGCAGCAGCAGGGACAACCCGGTGATCACTTCGGGCATCACCAGCGGTGCGTAGAGCATGCCGGAAAACAGCGTGCGGCCGCGGAAGCTCTCACCGCGGGTCAGGGCCACCGCCGCGAGCGTGCCGAGGATGGTGGCGGCCGTGGCCGAGACCGCCGCCACCCGCAGGCTCATCGCGGCCGCTGACAGCATCGCGGCATCGTTGAACAGTTCGACGTACCAGCGCAGCGACCAGCCGCCCCACACCGTCACCAGCCGCGACGCATTGAACGAATAGATTACGAGAACGACGATCGGCACGTACAAAAACGCCAGCCCAAGCGCGAGCGCGGTAATGTTGAAACGGGACAGTTGTTTCATTTTACGCAGGATCTCCGCCGCACGCAGATCCAGTTCGTGCTCCCATGGGGGAGCGGGTTGAAGTGAGGGGTACGGCGCTTTTGCTCGGAGCCAAGCCACTCACCCGACGCCAGAGCCTGCCTTCGGGCGGCGCTTTGCGCCGACCCGTCGGGCGCCGACCTCTCCGCGCCGGGGAAAGTTGAAAATCGCGCCTTTCGAACGACGCCATCACCGCCTCCCCTCAAGCTGGCGGCGCTGCATTCGCTCGTAGACGAGAAGCGGCGCCAGCAGCAGCACCAGCAGCACGACGGCGAGCGCCGACGCCACCGGCCAGTCGCGGTTGGTAAAGAATTCGAGCCACACCGTTTGCCCGATCATCGGCGAATTCGAGCCGGCCAGCAGATCCGGAATCACGAACTCCCCGACGATCGGGATGAAGCACAGCAGCGCGCCCGCGCCGACGCCCGGCAGCGACAATGGAAACGTCACCAGCCAGAATGTCGTCAGCCGCGAACCGCCGAGATCGGCGGAGGCTTCCAGCAGTGCGGGATCGATCTTGGCCAGCGTCGCATAGAGCGGCAGGATCATGAAAGGCAGATAGGAATAAACGATTCCGATATACATCGCGGTATCGGTGGACAACCACACGATCGGCGCGGATACGACATGCAGCGCCAGCAGCGTCTTGTTGAGGATCCCGTCATGCTGGAGAATGTTGATCCACGCATAGACGCGGATCAGGAACGACGTCCAGAACGGCACGATCACCAGGATCATCGCCATCGGTTGCCACCGCGCCGGCAGTCGCGACATGCCGTAGGCGACGGGATAGCCGACCGCGAGCAGGATCGCCGTCGATATCAGCGCGACCGCAATGCTGCGCAGATAGGACATGACGTAGAGATGATCCGAGGCGAGCAGCCTGAAATTTTCCAGCGACAGCGCCGCGACGGCGGCCTTGAGCGCAGCCATGCCCTGCGCCGGATCGAACACCGGCAGATAGGGTGGCTGCGCAATGACGGTCTGGGACAGGCTGATCTTGACCACGAAGCCGAACGGCAACAGGAAGAACAGCAGCATCCACAGAAACGGCGCGATCGCAGCCCTGCGGGCAGGCGTTGTGAAGAGATGCCGCCCGCTCATCTGTCGAGCACCACGCAATCGCCGGGGTCGAACCACGCCACGACGCGCTGCGTGGTATCGAACGCATCGAGATCGAGCCGCGCGGTGTTGGCGATCGACGCACGCAGCAGCGCGCCGCTGTCGAGCCTGACCTGATAGCGGGTCTGCCCGCCGAGATAGCTGATGCCGGCGACGACTCCTGTCAGGCGGTTGACCTCCGCCGCGTCGCCACCATCAGGCGCAGACCCGTGAGCCGACAGGCGAACCTTCTCGGGGCGGATCGCAACGCAGACCTGATCAGTCGTCAACGCCTGCAAGGGCGCTGCGGCGGTCACGCGTCCGGCATCCGGCGTCGCGATCGTCACGCGCCTCGCATCGCGCGATTCGATTTTACCATCGATGATGTTGACGCCGCCGACGAACTCGGCGACCCAGCGCGAATTCGGCGCCTCATAGAGTTGCCGCGGCGTCGCCACCTGCACCAGATGCCCGGCGTTCATCACACCGATGCGATCCGCCATCATCATCGCCTCCTCCTGATCGTGAGTGACGACGATGAAGGTCATGCCGAGCTGGCGCTGCAACCGCATCAGCTCGGCCTGCGTGTTCTCACGCAGCTTCTTGTCGAGCGCGGCAAGCGGCTCGTCGAGCAGCAGCAGCCGCGGACGCCGCGCCAGCGCGCGCGCCAGCGCCACGCGCTGCCTCTGGCCACCCGAAAGCTGGTCGGGCTTGCGCCTTTCCATGTCCTCAAGCTTCAGCAGCGCGACCATTCCCGCAACGCGAGTCTTGATCTCCTCGCGTGGCAGGCCCGCTCGTTTCAGCCCGAACGCGATATTGTCCTGCACGGTGAGATGGGGAAACAGCGCATAGTTCTGGAACATCATGTTGATGGGACGCTGATGCGGCGGAATGCCGGCGATGTCCTGGCCGTCAAGAAGGATCCGGCCGGCATCCGGCGTTTCGAATCCCGCCAGCATCCGCAACAGCGTGGTCTTGCCGCAGCCGCTCGGCCCAAGCAGCGCGAAAAACTCTCCCGCCTCGATGTCGAGCGCCAGCCGGTCGACCGCGGTAAATCGGCCGAAGCGCTTGACGAGCGCATCGAGTTGCAACAGCGGGATGTCGTCCGCCCCTGCCACATCCGGGGCTTGCCTCGCGTCGTCAGTCATTCCACCCCGTCTCGTTTCGCGATGAAGCATCGCATCCATTTCAGCGAGTCTCCTTGCGAGTGTCCGAACGACCATCGCAATACACGTTGCCGGCGATTTTTTGGATGCGGCATTCGCGCCCGCAGATTGCGCCTCAAACGGGCGGCGAATGTCAAATCGCCACGCCGATCGCGAGCCGTCACGAAGGAACCGGACGCCGCGGCGCTGTGGTCTCACGATGAAACGGCTGTCAGCTGGCCTTGCGGCAGGTGACTTCGCGAATGTGGGAAGGACGCCCGACCAGGGCGGCATATTGCGCGATCGGCTCCGGCCTGCCGATGAAATAGCCCTGGACCGCATCGCAGCCTTCGTCGGCCAGAAAGCCCAGTTGTTCAGAGGTCTCGACGCCCTCCGCAAGGATCGAAACGTCGAGGCCGTGGCCAAGGCCGATCACCGCCCGGACGATCGCAGCGGACTGCGGATTGCATCCGAGATACATGACAAACGCCCGGTCGATCTTGATCTTGTCGAACGGAAACGCCTGGAAATAGCTCAGCGAGGAATAGCCGCTGCCGAAATCGTCCATCGAGATGCGAACGCCCAACGCTTTCAGCCGCCGCAACAGCGCCAGGCTGCGCTCGAAGTCCTCGATAAGCACGCCTTCGGTGATCTCCAGTTCCAGCCGGCTCGGCTCGAGGCCGGTTTCCTGCAGAATCGAATGCACGAGGCCGACCAGGTCGCCATGGACGAACTGCACCGGCGACAGGTTGACCGAGATCTGCTTCGGGTTCGGCCAGGACGCCGCCTCGCGGCATGCCTCGCGCAGAACCCACTCGCCCATGGCCACGATCAAACCGCTTTCCTCGGCGAGCGAAATGAAATCGTTGGGCAAAACCAGGCCGCGGGTC
>JBIQHO010000140.1:0-8892 GCA_044508545.1 Bradyrhizobiaceae bacterium
GGCAGCGCGTAGGCCCACTGCGTGATGTTGCCGGCCCCGAGGCACACCACATAATCGCCGGGCTTCGCCAGACCCGCGACGACGCCCGGCAGCGCCGCCGACTCCTGCAACGGCACCACCTGGCGGTGACCGTGGGCGCGCAGGCCGAGCACGAAGTGGTCGCGGTCAATGCCCTCGATCGGCGCCTCGCCCGCCGGATAGACTTCGGCGACGACCACGGTATCGGCATCGTTGAAGCAGGTACAGAACTCCTCGAACAGCGATTGCAGCCGGGTATAGCGATGCGGCTGCACCACGGCGATGACCCGGCCGCCGGTGGACTCGCGCGCCGCTTTCAGCACCGCGGTGATCTCGACCGGATGATGTCCGTAGTCGTCGATGATGGTGACGCCGTTCCACTCCCCGGTCTTGGTAAAACGCCGCTTGACGCCGCCGAAGCCAGCGAGGGCGCTGCGGATGGTCGCGTCGGGAATGCCGAGTTCATGCGCCACCGCGATCGCCGCCGTGGCGTTGAGCGCGTTGTGGCGGCCGGGCATCGGCAGCACCAGATCGGAAATCTCGTGAGCGGCGTCGGTCTTGCGGTTGCGGAACACGACCTTGAAATGCGAGCCGCCGCCGTTCGGCGCGAGGTCGACCAGCCGCGCGTCGGCCTGCGGGTTCTCGCCGTAGGTGATGATGCGGCGGTCCTCGATCTTGCCGACCATGCTCTGCACGACGGCATGATCGATGCACATCACCGCGAAGCCGTAGAACGGCACGTTCTCCACGAACGAGCGGAACGCGTCCTGCACGGCATCAAACGTCTTGAAGTGATCGAGGTGCTCGGGGTCGACATTGGTGACGACGGCGACGTCGGTCGGCAGCTTCAGGAACGTGCCGTCGCTCTCGTCGGCTTCCACCACCATCCACTCGCCCGCCCCCAGCCGCGCGTTGGTGCCATAGGCGTTGATGATGCCGCCGTTGATGACGGTGGGATCGAAATCGCCGGCGTCGAGCAGCGCCGCGACCATCGAGGTGGTCGTGGTCTTGCCGTGGGTGCCGGCGATGGCGACGCAGCTTTTCAGCCGCATCAATTCGGCGAGCATTTCCGCGCGGCGCACGACGGGAATGCGCTGTGCGCGGGCCGCCATGAGTTCGGGGTTGTCGCGCCTGATCGCGGTGGAAACCACAAGCACGTCCGCGCCGTTCACGTTGCCGGCCTTGTGGCCGACCGTGACATGGATGCCCTTCTCGCGCAGGCGGCTGACATTGGCGCCTTCGGAAGCATCCGAACCCTGCACGGTATAGCCGAGATTGCACAGCACCTCGGCGATGCCGCTCATGCCGATGCCGCCGATGCCGACGAAGTGGATGGGGCCGATTTCGCGCGGCAGTCTCATGTCTATTCCTTGCCGTCATCGTCCGGGCGGACGATTCAGTATTCCGCGACACCGATTCACAGCGGCCCGCACGGCGTACTGGATGCCCCGCTTTCGCGGGGCATGACAAGCCCAAATCAGCTAGATTCCAGCCACTTTAACGACCAGATCCGCAAGCCGCTCCGCCGCGTCGAGGCGGCCCACGGTGCGCGCTGCCGCCGCCATGACCCCGAGCCGCGCCGGATCCTCGGCCAGCGCGGACAATTCGGCCGCCAGGCGCTCCGGCGTGAAATCCGCCTGCACGATGCGGATCGCGCCGCCGGCATCCGCCAGCACGCCGGCATTGGCGAACTGGTCCTGATCGATCGCGCCGGGCAGCGGCACAAGAATGGAGGGACGGCCGATCGCGCCAAGCTCGGCCACGGTGCCTGCGCCAGAGCGGGAGACGATAATGTGACTCGACGCCAGCCGCGCCGGCAGGTCGGCGAAGAACGGCGCCAGTTCGGCGTCGACGCCGAGCCGGTCATAAACCGCGCGAACCCGAGCCATGTCCTCGTTGCGGACCTGCTGGGTCAGGACCAGCCGCCGCAGCAACGCAACTTCAAGCTTTTCGATCGCCGCCGGCACGATGTCGCTCATGACGCGCGCGCCCTGGCTGCCGCCGACGACGAGAACGCGAACGGGATCGTCCGGGCCGGGCGCGGCAAAGGGAACGGCGGCGGCCGCGAGAATCGCCGGCCGCATTGGCGTGCCGGTCGTCGTGGTCTTGCCGATCAGCGACGGCTCCTTGGCGAGCACGCCGGGCAGCGAGGTGGCGATGGCGCTGACACGGCGCGACAGGAAGCGGTTGGCACGGCCCATCACCGCGTTGGCGTCGTGGATCAGGGTCGGAATTCCGGCGATACGCGCGGCCAGCAGCGGCGGCAAGGTCGGGTAGCCGCCGAAGCCGATCACGGCGGCTGGCTTCAACCGATGCATCAGCTTGAGCGCGACCGCCGTGCCGGCCGCGAGCGTCAGGCCGGTGCGCGCCAGCGCAAGCGGCGAGCGGCCGCGCACGGTCTCGCTCGGCACCACGTCGGTCATATCCTTTGAGAACAGTCCGCTGTAGCGCAACGCACGCGAGTCCGTCACCAGCCGCACCCGCAGGCCGCGCTTCATCAACTCGACGCCGAGCGCCTCCGCTGGAAACAAATGTCCCCCGGTGCCCCCGGCGGCGAGCAGGATGAGAGGTTGTTGTTCGGTCACAAGATTCGTCGCCCGCCCCAAATCACCATCGTCATGGCCGGGCTTCGTCCGGCCATCCACGCCTTTTCTTATCACACACTTGAAAGACGTGAATGCCCGGCACCAAAGACAAGCGAAGCGACGCCATTCTTCGAATGGCTATGGCCCGACATGACGGTCAAGCCGTGGACGCACATCCATCTACGCATAACTCGCGGCGGCGGTCGCCTCACCGATCGATTCCATTTCCGTGCGCGGCCTCTGCCGCGTCAGCGCCAGCATCAGGCCGACGCCGTAAGCGAGCGAGACCATCGAAGAGCCGCCGTATGAAATGAACGGCAGCGTCATACCCTTGGCGGGGATCAGATGCAGGTTGACCGCCATATTGATGGCGGCCTGCACGCCGAACATGATCGCGAGCCCGGACGCGGCGAAGCGCGAGAACAGATCCTCCGACGCGTAGGCGCGCGACAGGGTGCGCATGACGATGAAGGTGAACAGCGCCAGCAGCGCAAGGCACATGATGATGCCGAATTCCTCAGCGCCGACCGCGAACACGAAATCGGTGTGGCTGTCCGGAAGGCTCCGCTTGGCGATGCCCTCGCCGGGGCCGAGCCCGAACCAGCCGCCGTTGGCGAAAGCGTCCATCGCGGTATCGACCTGGAAGGTGTCGCCGGACGCCGGATCCATGAAGCGCTGGATGCGGGCCGCAACGTGGGGAACCAGCATGTAGGCGGCGAACAATCCGGCGATCGCGGTGCCTGCGAGGCCGAACACCCAGACGATGCGCATGCCTGCGATGAAGAACAGCGCGCCCCACACCATCAGGATCAGCATGGTCTGGCCGAAATCCGGCTCCAGCACCAGCAGCGTGACGAGTCCCAATAGCAGCGTCAGCGCCATCGAGGTCGCGGGCATCTCGGGCTTGCGCGCGGACTCCGAGAACAGCCACGCCGCCAACACGACGAAAGCCGGTTTTGCGGATTCCGAGGCCTGGATGTTGACGCCGAGGATCGTGATCCAGCGTTTCGCGCCCTTGACCTCCGGGCCGAACGCGAGCGTCGCCACGATCAGCACGATGCTGAGCCCGAACACGATCAGCGCCGAGCGGCGGATCTGGCGCGGCGACAGGAACGATACGCCGACCATCACAATGATCGAGGGCAGCAGAAACAAGACATGGCGATAAAAGAAGTGGAACGGATCAAGCCCGATCCGGGTCGCGACCGAGGGACTGGCCGCCAGCGACAGCACCACGCCGGTCAGCATCAGAAGGATCATGGCCGCCAGCAGCCACCGGTCCACGGTCCACCACCATTCCGAGAGCGGCGTGCGTTGTTCGCGTGAAATCATGGCGGATCCTGCGGGCGGAGATCACGCCATTGGTCCCCGATCGTGATTACCGGGAGGTTAAGGAAACAGGACAAGTTTTCGGGATCAACCATTCCCTCGTCATGCCTACACTTGCTGCGGGCATTCACGTCTTAGGAATTTGAACGAAAAAGACGTGGATGGCCGGAATAGATCCGGCCATGACAAGAAGTCGGTTCGTTTACCCCGCCGGCTTGACGCCGGGCAGCGCCTGCACCAGTTCGCGGAAGCGGTCGCCCCGGACCTCGAAATTGCGGAACTGATCGAACGACGCACAGGCCGGCGACAACAGCACCACGGCGTCCGCAAGGCCCGACGCCTCGGCGTCGCGCGCGGCAAAGGGCACCGCCGCTTCCAGCGTCCCGCTGATCTCGTACGGCACTTTGCCGTCAAGCGTCGCGGCGAAATCCTGCGCCGCCTCCCCAATCAAATAGGCCTTGCGTACGCGCGGGAACAATTCAGCGAGCGGCCTGATGCCGCCGCTCTTCGGCTTGCCGCCGGCGATCCAGAAAATATCGGTGAAGGACGACAAGGCCTTCTCGGTGGCATCGGCGTTGGTGCCCTTGGAGTCGTTGACGAACAGAACGCTGGCCTTGCGGCCGACCTGCTCCATGCGATGCGCGAGTCCGGGAAAACTGCGCAAGCCCTTTTGCAGGATGTCGGCGGTCACCCCGAGCGCCAGCGCCGCCGCCGAGGCGCAGGCGGCGTTCTGCGCGTTGTGCCGGCCGCGCAGCGAACCAATGCCGCCGATATCGGCGATTTCGGTCTGCGCTCCGCCGCTGGCGCGGACGATCCTGCCACAATCGACACAGATGCCATCCGCGAGCGGCCGCTTCACCGACACGCGCACCACGCGCCCGCCAGCCTGCTCGATGCGATCCGCCGCCGCCCGGCACCAGATATCGTCGACGCCGACGACAGCCGCGCCCTGCGGTTGCACGCTCGCGACCAGCCTCTCCTTCACCGCCGCATAGTGCTCGATGGTGCCGTGACGGTCGAGATGATCGGGACTGACATTGAGCAGGATGCCGACGGTCGGATCGAGTGAAGGCGTCAGGTCGATCTGATACGACGACATCTCGATGACATGCACGCGCCCTTTGCGCGGCGGTTCAAGCGACAGGATCGCGGTGCCGATGTTGCCGCCCATCTGCACGTCGTGACCGGCCTCGCGCATCAGATGCGCGACCAGCGCGGTCGTGGTGGACTTGCCGTTGGTGCCGGTAATGGCGACGAACGGCGCGTCGGGCACATGACGCCGCCGCTCGCGGCAGAACAGTTCGATGTCCCCGATCACCTCGGCGCCGGCCTGTCGCGCCGCCAGCACGCTCCAGTGCGGCGCCGGATGCGTCAGCGGCACGCCGGGCGCAAGCACCAGCGCGGCGAAATTGGTCCACGCCGCCGTGCGCAGGTCCGCGGTCATGAAGCCGGCCTGCGCGGCTTTTGCAACGTTGTCTGCGTTGTCGTCGGCGGCGATCACTTCGGCGCCGCCCGCTTTCAGCGCGTGGCAACTCGCAAGGCCGGAGCCGCCGAGGCCGAACACCGCGACCGTCTTGCCGGCGAAGGAGGTGACGGGGATCATGGGAAGGCCGTGCCCACCGCGATGCTCAAACCGACCATCACCGCAGCTTCAGTGTCGAAAGACCCGCCAGCGCCAGCATCACCGAGATGATCCAGAACCGGATCACGATCTGCGGCTCGGTCCAGCCGAGTTGCTCGAAGTGATGGTGGATCGGCGCCATCTTGAAGATGCGCTTTCCCGTCAGCTTGAACGACGCCACCTGCACGATCACCGACACCGCTTCCAGCACGAACAGGCCGCCGATGACCGCCAGCACGATCTCGTGCTTCACGGCAACCGCGATCGATCCGAGCATGCCGCCGAGCGCCAGCGAACCGGTGTCCCCCATGAAGATCGAGGCCGGCGGCGCGTTGAACCAGAGAAAGCCGAGGCCCGCCCCGAGCACCGCGCCGCACAGCACCGCAAGTTCACCGGCGCCGGCGATGTAGTTGATCTGGAGGTAGTCGGCAAACACGGCGTTGCCGGCGAGATAGGCGATCATGGCGAAGCTCGCGGACGCAATCATGACCGGCACGATGGCGAGACCGTCGAGACCATCGGTCAGGTTCACCGCATTGCCCGCGCCGACGATGATGAACGCGCCGAAGGCGAGGAAGAACCAGCCGAGGTCCAGTACCACGTCCTTGAAGAACGGAATCACCAGTGCGGTGGAGAACGGTTCACGGCCGAGGCGGACCAGCGCGTAGCAGGCGGCCAGCGCAATCAGCAGTTCGAGCAGGAGGCGGGTGCGCCCGGCGAACCCGGCATGGGTCTGCTTCGTCACCTTCAGATAGTCGTCATAAAATCCGATGATGCCGAAACCGAGCGTCACCGCGAGCACGATCCAGACATAGGGATTGAGCGGATTGGCCCACAGCACGGTCGATACCACAAGTCCCGACAGGATCATCAGGCCGCCCATTGTCGGCGTGCCCTTTTTGCTGATGAGATGCGACTGCGGCCCGTCGGTGCGGATCGGCTGTCCCTTGCCCTGGCGCAAGCGGAGGTTGTCGATGATCCAGGGGCCGAACAGGAACACGAACAGCGCACCCGTCACCATCGCGCCGCCAGTGCGGAAGGTAATGTAGCGGAAGACGTTCAGGAGCGGCTTGAAAATGCCGAGTCCCGGAACAGTGTTGGAAAGGTCGATCAACCAATAAAACATGTGAAACCCTAAACCGCGACTCCGTCGTGCGCGGCGTTGCCGGGAAATCGCTTTTCGAGCGCCGTCACGATCACTTTCATTCGCGATCCGAGCGAGCCCTTGACCATGATGACGTCGCCGGCACGGATCGCCGCCACCACCTGCGATTCGAGCGCGCCCGATCCCTCTGCATAGCCGCCCCGCCTGCCGGAGGAAAGCGCATCCCACAGGTTGCGCATCAGGGGACCGCAGCAAAATACTATGTCGATGGCATTGGCATTGATCGGCCCGGCCAGTCCGCGGTGCAGATCGGCGCTTGCGGGGCCGAGTTCCAGCATGTCGCCCAGCACCGCGATGCGACGGCCTTGCGCACCTGTTTCAGCCTGGCCGAGCACGTTGAGCGCCGCCGCCATCGAGGCCGGATTGGCGTTGTAGCTCTCGTCGATCAATGTCGCTTCGCCGTTCGGCACGATCAGGACATGGCGTACGCCGCGTCCCGCAGCCGGCTGCGCCTGCGACAGCGCAAGACCCGCCAGCGCGAGGTCCGCGCCGGCCAGCGACGACGCCGCCAGCACCGCCAGCGAGTTCATCGCCATATGGCGGCCGGGCATGGCGAGCTTGTAGGTCAGCTCATGACCGAGAATTTTGGCATGCACGGCGGAGCACGCCGGATGCAGCGCCACGTCGAGCAGGCGCGCGTCGGCCTTTTCGTCTGCGCCGAACGAGACGATCCTCGCGATGCCGAGCTTCTCGGCGCGCTGCCGCAGCCGTGCGAACTGCGCATTGTCGCGGTTGAGCACGACGGCGCCGCCTGGCTCGACGCCTTCGAAAATCTCCGCCTTGGCGTCGGCGATCGCCTCGATGCCGGCGAAGAATTCCAGATGCACCGGCTCGACTGTGGTGATAACAGCGATATGCGGTCGCACCATCTTCACCAGCGGCGCGATTTCGCCCGCGTGATTCATTCCGATCTCGAAGATCGCGAAACGCGCGTCCGCCGGGCAGCGCGCCAGCGTCAGCGGTACGCCCCAGTGGTTGTTGAACGAGGCCACCGAGGCGTGGGTCTTACCCTGCGCGGCCAGCACGCTCCGCAGCGCTTCCTTGGTCGAGGTCTTGCCGACCGAGCCCGTCACCGCGATCACCTGCGCTGAAAGCCGCGCGCGCGAGGCCCGCGCGAGATCGCACAAGGCGGCAAGCACATCGTCGACGATCAGCAAACGCGCATCGGCGGCGAAATTGTCGCGCTGCGCGGCCTCGACCACCGCCAGCGCGGCGCCTGCCTTCAAGGCGGCATCGACGAAAGCGTGACCGTCATGCACGTCGCCCTTGATCGCGAAATAGGCCTCGCCCGGCGCAATGGTGCGACTGTCGATAGAGATGCCGGTGATCGCCGCGGGCAACGCCCCTCGCCTTTCGGCGCGCATCGCCGCGGCCATCGCGTCCAGGGTCCACAACGGCTGCGTGCTCATGCTACTCTCGCCGCCAACGCCACCGCCGCCGCCTCATGATCGCTGAACGGCAGCACCCGGTCGCCGACGATCTGTCCGGTCTCATGCCCCTTGCCGGCGATCAGCAACGCGTCTCCGGGCTGCAGGCCCGCGATCGCCGTCCGGATCGCCTCCGTGCGATCGCCGATCTCGCGCGCGTCGCGCGCAGCCGCGAGGATCGCGGCGCGGATCGCGGCGGGATCTTCGCTGCGCGGATTGTCGTCGGTGACGATGACCGCATCAGCATTGGTAGCGGCGATCTCGCCCATCAGCGGACGCTTGCCCGCGTCACGGTCGCCGCCCGCGCCGAACACCACCACGAGCCGCCGCCTGGCATACGGCCGCAGTGCCCGCAGCGCCTTCGCCAGCGCATCCGGCTTGTGAGCGTAATCGACGAAGACCGGTGCGCCGTTGCGCTCGCCAACCAGTTCGAGCCGCCCCTTGGCGCCCTCAAGATGCTCGAGCGCCGCGAACACCTGATCGGCGTTGCCACCAGTGCCGATCACGAGACCCGCCGACACCAGCGCGTTCTCGATCTGGAATTCGCCGACCAGTGGCAGATGCAAGATGCGCTCGCATCCCGCGTGTTCGAGAGTCACCCGTTGCGCAAAACCATCGATGACCGCGTCGACCAGGCGAATGCCGAGGTGCGCGCCGTCGCCGCGGCGGCCGACGCGCATCACCGGCAGGTTGCGCGCGACGGCGGCTTCGATCACCGTACCCGAGCAATCGTGATCGGCGGAAATC
>JBIQHO010000141.1:0-8879 GCA_044508545.1 Bradyrhizobiaceae bacterium
TTGGCCATCAGGATTTGGCCCAGCGTGCCGCAGCGGTGTCGTCGCGATCATGAGCATCGACCCAACTTGATCCGGTGCCCCCTTCCTCGCGTTTCCAGAACGGCGCGCGGGTCTTCAGATAATCCATCAGGAACTCGGCCGCATGAAACGCCGCTTCACGGTGCGACGAGGCCGTCACCACCAGAACGATATTGTCGCCAGGCACGATCCGGCCGAAGCGGTGGATGACGGTGAGGCCGGTGAGCGGCCAGCGCGAAACCGCCTCCTCGGCATGGCGCGCGATCTCCTCCTCCGCCATGCCCGGATAATGTTCCAGTACAAGCGCGGCAATCGCATCACCACCCTCGCCGTCAGCCTTGTCGCTTCTGCAGACGCCGCTGAAACTCACGACGGCCCCGATATCGGTGCGGCCGTGCGACAGCGCCGCGATTTCGCGCGCGACGTCGAAGTCTTCTTCCTGCAGGCGAATGGTGACGGGAATGGTCATGGCGACGCCGCTGGTTACAGATCAGCCGCCGGTCATCGGCGGAAAGAACGCAATCTCGCGCGCGCCTGCGATCGCCGTGTCCTGCTTGACGTGGATGCGGTCGATCGCGGCGCGGATCACCTTCGGCTTTTCGAACGCATGCGCATATTCATCGCCCCGCTGCGACAACCATGCGATCAGATCGGCAACGGTCGCGACGGCCTCCGGCGGATCGAGCGCCTCCTCGGCCTTGCCGACCCGCTCGCGCACCCAGGCGAAATACAGCAGCTTCATTTTTCATCCTCCTCGATGAGGTGGTGAATACCAGCCTGGAAATAGTCCCAACCCGTATAGATGGTGAAGATCGCGGAGACCCACAACAGCAAAAGCCCGATCTGGGTCACGAACGGGAAGATCAGGTCACCGGCCTCGCCAGCCAGCAGGAAGCCGATCGCAACCAGTTGCACGGTGGTCTTCCACTTCGCGACCCTGGTCACGGGCACGCTGACGCGCAGCGCCGCCAGATATTCGCGAAGGCCGGATACGAGGATCTCGCGGCACAGGATCACGATCGCCGCCCACAAGGTCCAACCATGGATGATGCCGTCCGCCGCCAGCATCAGGAGGCACGAGGCGACCAGAAGCTTGTCGGCGATCGGATCGAGCATTTTGCCCAAGGCGGATTGCTGATCCCAGATCCGCGCGTAGTAGCCGTCGAGAAAATCCGTGACGCCCGCCGCGATGAACACCCCAAGCGCAACCCAGCGCAGGCGCAGCGGCCCGTCCATGATCGATTGCGCATAGACGCAGCCCACCACCACCGGAATAGCGGCGATCCGGGCACAGGTGAGAATATTCGGAAGCGACAGCATATGCCTCGCGGTCGCCTGGCTGGTGGCGGTGCTCATCTGTCTTACCAATACCGTCGCGGCGCGAACGTCAACCGGCCGCCCACGCATTTTGCCGCCTTGGCAGCCGCTCAAGCCTTATCCGTTGGTCTTAATACGAAAAAGCCGCCGGATCGCATAACAAAATCCGCCCTCATGCTGGCCGGGCGTGGAAAAAGTCGAAGATCCTGCGGGCGCTTTCGGCGCTGATCCCCGGAACCTTGCCGAGGTCCGCCACCGAGGCGCGCTCGATCTCCTTCAGCGTTCCGAAATGATGCAGCAGCGCCCGCTTGCGCGCCGGGCCGATGCCGGGAACCTCCTGTAATCCGGCTTCCCGGATATCCTTTTTTCGCAGCTTGCGATGCGATCCTATGACAAATCGGTGCGCCTCGTCGCGCAATCGCTGGATAAAATACAAAACAGGATCGCGGGGCTCGAGCTTGATGGCCGGGCGATCGGGAAGGAACAGGGTTTCGCGGCCGGCATCGCGGTCCGGACCCTTGGCGACCGCCATCAGCGATATCCCATGCAGCCCCAGCACATCGAAAATCCCGCGCGCGGCATTGAGCTGGCCGAGCCCGCCATCGATGATCACAAGATCCGGCCGTTGCGGCTCCGTTTCCTTCTCCGGGTCATCGGCCTTGTCCGGATCGGCGGCTTGCTGCGTCAGCAATCTTTTGAAACGGCGCTCCAATACCTCGCGCATCATCGCGTAGTCGTCGCCGGGCGTCAGGCTCTCGGAACGGATGTTGAACTTGCGATACTGGTTTTTCAGAAAGCCTTCCGGACCGGCGACGATCATCGCCCCGACCGCGTTGGTTCCCTGGATGTGGCTGTTGTCATAGACCTCGACGCGCCGCGGGCTATGCGGCAAACCGAGGGCAGCCGCCAAACCCTGCAACAGCCGCGACTGCGTCGCGGTGTCGGCCAGCTTGCGGCCGAGCGCCTCGCGCGCATTGGTCAGCGCATGGCCGACCAGCTCCTTTTTCTCGCCGCGCCGCGGCACGAAGACCGCGACCTTGTGACCGGCCTTGATCGACAGGGCGTCGGCCAGCAACTCGCTCTCCTCGATCCGGTGCGACAGCAGGATCAGTTTCGGCGGCGGCTTGTCGTCGTAGAACTGCGCGAGGAACGCGCCCAGCACCTCCTCCGGCGTGAAGGATTTTTCCGCGCGCGGAAAGTAAGCGCGGTTGCCCCAGTTCTGCCCGGTGCGGAAGAAGAACACCTCGACGCAGGAATAGCCGCCCTCCTGGTGGATCGCGAACACGTCGGCCTCTTCCACCGTGCGCGGGTTGATGCCCTGCTGCGACTGGATCGCCGACAGCGCCGCGAGCCGGTCGCGGTAAAGCGCCGCGCGCTCAAAAGCGAGGTCGGCCGAGGCCTGCTCCATCGCGCGGGCGAGGTCCTCCTTCACGGCGCGGCTGCGGCCGGACAGGAAGTCGGTCGCTTCGCGAACCAGCGCCGTATAGCCGGGAAAATCGATCTCGCCGGTGCAAGGACCCGAGCAGCGCCTGATCTGATACAACAGGCATGGCCGCGTCCGGCTTTCGAAGAACGAGTCGGTGCAGGAGCGCACCAGGAACGCGCGCTGCAGCGCAGTGATGGTGCGGCCGACAGCGCCCGCGGATGCAAACGGCCCGAAATAGCGCCCCGGCCGCGACTGCGCGCCGCGATGCTTGAGGATCTGCGGCGCCCAGTGGTCGCCGGTGATCAGGATGTAAGGAAACGACTTGTCGTCGCGAAGCTGCACGTTGAAGCGCGGTCGCAACTGCTTGATCAGGTTCGCTTCGAGCAGCAGCGCCTCGGTCTCGGTTCCGGTCGATACGATCTCGACGGTGCATGTCGCCGCGATCATGCGCGCGATGCGCATCACCTGACCGGTCGGCCGCGCATAGGACGACAGGCGCTTGCGCACATTCTTGGCCTTGCCGACGTAGAGCACGTCATTCGCCGCGTTCATCATGCGGTAGACGCCGGGCGAGGTCGGTGCGTGGCGAACCGCGCGCGCGATGGCCGCGCGGCCGACCGCGAGCGGCCCCTCCTCGATTCCATCGGTGGACTCGTCCGGAACATCGGGCAGCCGCGCCTCGTCGTCCTCGTCGGGCTCGACAGCGCCGGTGGTCTCGAGCGTTGCGGGATCGACATCCTGCCCCGCCTCCACCGTTTCCGCTTGCCGCGGCATATTCGCGCCGGAACCCTGCGGTCGTCCGGATTCGGCCGGCTTTGCGGGGTCGGAGGAATCGCTCGTCATATCCTTCAGTTAAGCGATGAAGCCGGAGGACGCCAGCGGCGGCGAGCCGGGCGGGCGGTACGAGGCTGCCTGCATCAATAACCCGCACCGCCATGCCGGTAACACTTTTTTAAGAACAAAAGACCGATGGGGCACCGCCTTAAGAACCGCTTAACTTAAAACTTTCGATAAATCCTAAGCACGGAATTTCGGAATTCGTAACCGTACGGATCGACTCGCAACGTCACGACGGGAACGACGGCAAGGGGTTGGAGTATCGAAATGAACAAGACAACGATCGCAGCATTGGCCGCTATGGCCTCAACGGCGCTGATCGGCACCGCGCAGGCCGCGGATCTGTCCTACCGTTCGCCCTATACCGTCAATCAGCCGCTCAATGCCTTCAGCTGGGCGGGTCCCTATCTCGGCGGCAACCTCGGTTACGCCTGGGGCAGCGTCCACAACAGCGCCACCAAGCCGGACGGCGTGTTCGGCGGCGTGCAGGCCGGCTACAACTGGCAGAGCGGGCCGCTGGTGTTCGGCCTCGAAGGCGACATCCAGGCCAGCGCCGCCGACGATACATTCGCGCCGTGGAAATTCTCCAACCCATGGTTCGGCACGGTGCGCGGCCGCCTCGGCTACGCCTTCAACAACGTTCTGGTCTATGGCACCGGCGGTCTCGCCTTCGGCGAACTGCGCGCCGAAACCTTCGGCCTGTCGGAATCCCACACCAGTGCGGGCTGGACCGTGGGCGTCGGCGCAGAATTCGGCATCTACCAGAACTGGACCGCGAAGGTCGAATATCTCTATGTCGACCTGTCGAGCAGCAACTTCTCGATCACCGGCGCTCCCAACAGCTATCAGTCCGGCCTGGTCCGCGCCGGCGTGAACTATCATTTCTGACGCGAGTAAAAACGCGAACATCTCGACGATTTCGTCAGTGCCGGGTTTGACCCGGCGGTCCACGTCTTCCTTGCAGAGCCGGGTGCAAAGACGTGGATGCCCGCAACATATGCGGCATGACGGGCGCGTGCGGCGCGATTTGATCAGACCGGTTCATAAGCCGCTTCAAACTCCCGGCCGTTCGCGGCCGGGATTTTTTTATGTCGGAAGTCAGCATGCACCATGCGCACGCTTCATGCAGGTTCCGCAGGCCGCACGCCGCCGGTCAGGGCGAGATCACGAGATTGACTGCCTTGGGGCCCTTGCCCTTCTTGTCCGGCTCGACCTCGAATGTGACGCGTTGTCCTTCGGACAATTCCTTCAATCCGGCCTGTTCCACCGCCGTGATGTGAACGAAGACGTCGCGGCCGCCATCATCCGGCTTGATGAAACCGTAGCCGCGCTCCCCGTTGAAGAACTTGACCGTTCCAGTCATGGCCATCGGCAAAACTCCTCTCGCCGCATTGCATTCGCCGCCGCGCCCCCGCGCGCCGACGAGACCTGACATTCACTCGGGCGATGCCGCCATCGCAGGCACCGCCGGTCGCAAGCGCGGCAGCTTAATACGGTTCCCGCCGAACTGACCATGGCGAAATTGCATGTTGCGATCGGCTCAACCTCCGACCGCCTCCAGCCTGAACCTGGCGGCGCCGCCTTGCCCCAGCGGCTTCTCCAACTCGGGGAGGATGAGCTTCAGCTCCGCCTTCAACGTCCACGGCGGGTTGACGATCAGAAGTCCAGCCGCGGTGAGCGGACCGTCCGAGGTCTGCGGGGCCACGCTGAATTCAAGCCGCAGGCATTTGTCGGCGCGCCCTCCGACCGCAGCGCCGACCCCGCGCGCCAGATCGTCCGTCGCGCGGCGTCGTTTCGCCGGATACCACAGCATGTAGCAGCCGGTCGGCCATTTCGCGAAAGCCCCGGCAAATCCGCCTGCGAGCCGCTCGAACTCGTCCTTGTGCTCGAACGGCGGATCGATCAGCACCAGCCCGCGCCGCTCCTTCGGCGGCACGAAGGCGGAGAGCGCCGTCCAGCCGTCGAGATCAACCACGTTGGCCTGGACATCGCGACGCAGCGCGTCGATCAGTTGTTTGCGGGCGACGGACTCGAGTTCGCAGGCCACCAGCCTATCCTGCGGCCGCAGCAAGGCGCGCGCGATCAGCGGCGATCCCGGATAGCACAGCAGGCCGCGCTGCGGATTGAAGGCCCTGACGATCTCGAGATAGGGCGCGACCAGCGCGCCGACGGAGTCGGAAAACCGCGCCTGCATCAGCCGCGCGATTCCGGTCAGCCATTCGCCGCCGCGCGCCGCCGCCTCGCCGGCGAGATCGTAAACGCCTGCGCCGGCATGGGTGTCGATGACGCGAAACGCCGCCGGCTTCTCCTGCAGGTAGGTCAGGATGCGGACCAGCACGATGTGCTTGACGACGTCGGCGAAGTTGCCGGCGTGGAAGGCGTGGCGATAGTTCATGGGCCAAGCACTACGCGACCTGCGTCACCTCGCAAAGAGGCAGGCGTTGTCCCGGACGCACCGCCGCGCCTTGCGATGCGGTGCAGAGCCGGGACCGTCGCGGGATTTTTGTGGCGGCCCCGGGGCAGCGGCGCACCGCGTCCTTGGCGCGTTGCGCAGCGTCCGGGCACAGGATGTCCGCTATCGGCCGCGCACCGGCGGCAGCACGACCTGGTCCTTGCGGCAGGCGCGGCGGTCGATTTCCTCGCAGGCGCGGAATTGCAGGTCCTTGTTCATGCAGATCCGCACCTCGCTGAGCCTGGTGCGATCGCAGATCACCGCGATCGCGGAGTGGCTGAGTCCGGGATTGTCCCGGATGAAAGCGCTCTCGATATCGTCGGGCGCGATGCTCTTCGGCGCCTCCAGATCGACGAATTCCGCGGGAACCTTCACCGCGGCGCGGGCTCTGCGGACGGTCTCGAAATAGGCCTGCGCATCGAGGCCGGAGCAGGTGCCGTGCTTGTCCCACTCGCTGTAAATCAGGCCGGGGGCCGGCATCAAATCCAGCATCGAGGACATGATGCGGCGATCGAGTCGCGGCGCGGGACGCTGGCAATAATCCGGAAAGCCGTGCTCGTATTGCGGCCAGAGGCCATGCACCACGAAAGAGTACGGTCGTCCGCCGCATTGGGCCTGCTGCGACCGACTGGTGTTGCCACGCTCGGCCGCGGCCGCACAGAACGACGGCGACCACGACAGCGACAGCACATAGAAATCGAAAGCCCCCGGCGCGTTCTGGCGACGGTCCTGCGCCGCGCCGCTGGTCCACCCTGCAAGCAGGGCCAGACACGACAGAACAGGCACGGCGGCCGCGCGCGACACCCACCTCATGACGCCAAACTCCCAGCCCCGCCGCTCCGCGTCCCTGACGCAGACCGGCAGAATCAAGTCTACCATAGCGGGTGGACGCCGCAGGGGAAAACTTCGCGGCAGTTTCCCTGTACCGTGGGGCATGCGCGAGGTGCCGTCCGAGGGACGGCCGCGAGCACCATGAATTGCCGGGTCATTCGTGCCGAGACGACGCGCCTTGCATCAGGCGTGAAACGCCCTTTTCAGGGCTGCGCGGCGCGGCAGGCCGGATTGTAGGCCCAGTTGCGGTCGAGGCCGATCACACACCACTCGACGCCGTGCCCGATGCTGGCAAGGCCGCCATCCTCGATGATCGAATAATGCACGGTGCGGACCTTGCCATCGCTGACCATCGCGTCGGCGGTGCAATAGCGGCGCGGGATGTTGTCGGACTGCCACGGCCGGAACGCCGTTTCATGGACGTTGCCATAGGCCGTGATCCGCAGCGGGGAATTCCAGAAGGCGCGTTCCTTTTCCCAGAATTGCGACGTGATGACCGGCAGCCCGGCCTCGCAGCCCGGCAAACGTCCCTCATAACTCGGTCCGAACACCGGGAAATTGAAAGCCTGCGCCGTCGGCAAGGCGCCGAACAGCCCCAACACTGCGCCGAGCGCCGCGCCAAAGCCGGCTTTCTTCAAGGATGTGATAAGGTTGCGCATGGAGAGCATCCGTCGGTGGTCCCAGGCTGGTGGTCCGAGGCTGGTGGTCCGATTCTAACATTTGCATCCCGTTGCAAAGTGGGTAGCGAATGTCAAATTCAATCCACGAGAGACGGTGCCGCGAAGCCCGCGCAAGGTCAAGTGCGGCGCGGCAACACCCGCCGCCTAACTCCATGTAGCCGCCCTGCCGTTCTTTTCATGGCCCGCGCGGCGTTCTAGACTTGAACCGGCAACGATGGAGATGACGATGAGATTGCTCGGAACGGCTTTGCTGGCGGCGATGACGGGCGCGCTGGTTTGCGGACCCGCACGGGCCGACTGGGTGCCGCCGGTCAAGGGCAACGACACCGGCGGCATCATCTCCTATTCGCTGGCCGGAACTGGCGATGTCCGCGTGATCGCGGTCGATCACTGCGCGCGCTACGGCAAGGTAGCGAAAGTCCTCGGTGTCCAGGCCTATCCTGGCGGCTACATCTCGTTCGCCTGCCGGTGGGTGCCTTATGGACCCGACCAGCCTCCGCTGCGGACCCGCTATTGAGCCGGCGCTCGATCCAACGTTTGCGAGCCTGACCACCCACTGACGGAGCCTGCGATGCGACGCTCTCTTCGACTCTCGATTCCCTTCCTGCCGCTGCTGTTTTTTTCGGCAGCGCCGGCATGGGCGGAGGTGCAACTGCCGCTGCGCAAGGCCGGGTTATGGGATATCAAAGTCGATCACGGCAACGCTAAAATGCCGGGAGTGACGGTCCAGCAGTGCACCAGCGCAGCCGTGGACCGCGAATTCACCTCGGAATTCGCCCCCTCCGCCAAGCAGGACTGCTCGCAGAGCAACATCCAGAAAACCGCGACCGGCTATGTCATGGATTCGGTCTGCACCCTGGCCGGCGCGACCGTGACATCGCACGCCGAAACCACAGGTGATTTCAACTCCGCCTACACGGTAACGGTCACCTCGCGCAGCGAAGGCGGCAAGCTCGGAACCCGCGACAGCAAGATCACCATCGCAGCAAAATGGGCCGGCGACTGCAAGGAAGGGCAGAAACCCGGCGACGTGGTGATGCCCGGCGGCTTCAAGATGAACATGCGCGATCTTGAAAAATTCAAGTCGATGGCGCCGAAGTAGCGCCAGCGCGCTCTTCCCTCCCCTTGTGGGAGAGGGTGGTTTCGAGCGAAGTGAGAAACCGGGTGAGGGGTTACCTCACCCCATGCCGCGCAAGCAGCTTTTGCACCTCCGTGACGAGATCGCTTTCGCCGACTTCGATCTGCGCCTCGGCCTGCTTCTTCAGATACTCGGCGCGATCCTCGATCGAGGTCAGCCCGGCGCCGGCGATCAGGTCCT
>JBIQHO010000142.1:0-8825 GCA_044508545.1 Bradyrhizobiaceae bacterium
GAATGGCCGTGGACTCGTCCATGGACGTGATCCGGAACGCCTGATAGCCCTTCGCCCGCTGCACGCATTCGCAGACCAGACGGGATCCCTCATAGGCCGTCTGATAGCCGTCGCGACGAAGCACGGTAACATGCAGCAGCACGTCCGGCCATCCGTTATCAGGGACGATGAAACCATAGCCCTTTGAAGCGTCAAACCATTTAATGACGCCGCTGATCTCGACGATGTTGGCAGGGGATTCTCCAAGCCCCGTAAAAGGACCGACCCCCGATTCCCGATCCGTGGCTCCAGAGAAGTCCTTCGATCCAAGGTGATCTCTCACCGCCGGACCTCCAAACTTCCTGGATTCAAATCCGTCCGACCCCATGACCCAGGACCCCACACATATACGACACTACGGCAGCCATCTGGATAACACCGTTATCCCCTGATGAATATAGCCGCGCGAATCTTAAGAATCAAAAGATAACACTATGGTTGACGTCGCAAGACAAAAAATAATTTGACCCAAATCTATAAACAGCCTTGCACATGCGCGAATCATTTTCGTTTCCGCTCCCGCTTTAGTGTTTCTGTGTCGTTGATGTCGTCCGGGATGGGACGATCGGCCATCCAAAGGCTGCTCGTTGAGGATAAGTGCCTTTGCGCCGCATTTCCGGCCATGATCGCCGGAAGCATAGCGCATAATAGACGTCATACATCGCAGGAGCGCGCAGCGCCCGCAATTACATTCGTTTCAAACGCGCCTTGCGCGTTATTGAAATCATTCCAGATGATGCGCGAACGTTGGAGAGTTAACAAATGCACGATCAGAACCGGACGCAGCCGAAAAATCAGATGAGGCGGGAAGACAGGCAAGGATCAGAGCGAGCCGATATCGTGCGGCGCGTGGCCAATTTCAAGGCACATCAAGCCAGGCTCCAGCAAGAGCGCGAGGAATACTACCGCTCCGTCCGCGCGCGAATAGATCGGGTGCTGGACATTCGACGGCCGGCGAACGGCGTCGGACGTTCTGGATGACGCCCCGCGTCCCTAAGGCATTTCGACCTGTGATTTCCTTCAGGGATCGGCCGGCTCATCAACAGGGGCAGGTAGCGGAAGTACGGTTTTCCGGCCGCATCCTGCTCTGATCGGAATCGACTGCGTTCATGACGTTGGATGGACCCGAAATCGTCGTGATCAAGGAGACATGGACATGCGTTACCTTCATACCATGCTGCGCGTGCGCAATCTCGAGACCGCGCTGAAATTTTACCGCGATGCGCTCGGGCTGAAGGAAGTTCGCCGCGTTGACAACGAGAAGGCAAAATTCACGCTCGTATTCCTGTGCGCGCCCGAGGACGAGAACCTCGTCAGGCAGTCCGAGGGACGCGGCGCGCCGCTGGTCGAACTGACCTACAATTGGGACGAGGAAACCTACGGCGAGGACCGCTATTTCGGTCATCTCGCCTATGAGGTCGACGACATCTACGCGACGTGCGAGCGTCTCATGAAGCTTGGTGTGACCATCAATCGTCCGCCCCGCGACGGCCAGATGGCGTTCGTCCGCTCGCCGGACCTGCACTCGATCGAACTGTTGCAGAAAGGCGATGCCCGGCCGCCTGCCGAGCCGTGGAGTTCGATGCCGAACACAGGTCATTGGTAAAAACGCGGACAACCGCCGCCTGTTCCGCCGAAGCTGCGAGCAGGAACGATTCCGCTTGCGCGGTGTTCTCCTTGCAAATCTTGACGTTCAAGGAGAACGGAATGGGACGCGGAATCCTGCTTTGGCTGCTTGGCGTGCCGATACCGGTGATCATTCTTCTGTGGCTGTTCTTCGGTCATTGACGCGAGCATCCAGCATCAATGAAGGCCTCGCTTCAGCGAGGCCTTTTTCGCCTTCCCCGTCCCTGTATTCTCCTCATATCCTCATCGCGCAGTCCAGCAGCGACAATGCATCAGCGTCGCACGCCGGCATCGATGCCGATTCCGCCGCCGATCTGCACGCACGTCGACGAACCCTCGACCCTGACAAAGCCGGGTCCATATTCCGGACAGGATTTTCGCGTTGAGGGCGCCTGCTTGCCGGCCGCCTGCCCCGTTTTGGCGTCGCCGCCGGAGTTATGCGAGCCGCGCGTCTGCGCCCAGGCGGGCACACTGGCGACGCTCAGCACCACCAGTATTCCGCGCAACTGTCGCCGTATCATGCAGGATGCTCCATCGTGAGGCATCTCAATCGCCCGATGGCCGTTCTGCATCGCTTTTGCGGTCGAAGCGAGGCCATGCGCCACGTCCGGCATTCTTCGGGAGGAATGCTTGGGGGAGAATGCTTGCCCCTCCGGGCAAACGCCACTATACGTTCCGCCGCTGCCGCCGGTCAGGTTCGCTGCCGCCCCGGAGACGCCGTCCGATCAAGCCGCTACGGGACATTGATCTTACGACGCTATCCGATTTAACGGCACTATCGCAGCGGATTTGAGACTGAAACCACGGCGCGATCTGGCGCTGGAAGGTTCAGCTCCCTTCGTCTATCGGTCAGGACGCCACCCTTTCACGGTGGAGAGAGCGGTTCGATTCCGCTAGGGAGCGCCAGTTCCGTGCAAAGCCGCGAACTCGCGCGACAGGCTCCAGCAGGATCGGTTACGACCGATGGCCTGCTAGCGGCTACGATATATGCGAGGTCTCCGCGCTGCCCGCTCTCGTACGGCAACGCAGAAGGCATCGGAAAAGCCCTTCAGAACGTCCTCTATCGTGACAGGAATGCAACAGCTTCGGAAATGAGTGCGTTTTCAGAATGATGCGAGTGGGAAATGGCGCAGCCTGTTTTTTCGAACGGCCTCCCTTAAATTCATTCTAAATCATTGAGTTTGCGTAGGAAGTATTCCGCCGCTATTGGCCATCGGCAGGGATGGCTGGCGTCCGGATCGGCTCGCCGCAATCTGAAGCGGGCAATTTTATTGATGTCCTGGGACCTTCACACGTTATTCGTGCGGCACTCGAAGGAGATCGCAAACGCGCTTCGCCGACGAGGGGTCAGCCCCGAGAACGCGGCCGATCTGACCCAGGAAGCCTTCCTGAGGCTGCTCGCGGCAGGCCGGCCAAACAAGGCGAAATGCGACAACCCGCGCGCGTTTCTTTTCCGCGCATCCCGCAATCTGCATATCGATCAGATACGGCGTGAGCGGCAGGCGCGGCAGGTTGCCCTGACGGATGCTGAGTTCGAGGCTATTCCGGACGACATGCCGTCGCCCGAAACAATGGTGTTTGACCGGCAGCGGCTCGCGATTTCAACCGCCGCTTTGCAGGAATTGCCTGAACGGACACGTCGCGCCTTCGAGATGCACCATCTTGGCGAAAAGGGGATCGCAGCCGTGGCTCAGGAGCTGGGCGTGTCAACCACGCGGGCCTGGGTCTTGATTCGCGGCGCCTACCGTCATGTCCGCGACCGCCTCCGCGAGGCGGAGGGCTAGAATCTTTCCGCTTCTGATAAAATCAGAAGCGAACCGGTAGCTTGAAAACGCTCAAATGTCCCGATTCCGACGTTCGCACGTCCTTGCAGCAACCCTGATCCGGCCCCAAAAAAAAGCCGCCGCGAACAGGCGGCGCAGAGGAAAAACGCCGCGCCTCCTTCGTATGACTTGATGTAGGGATGTGAAGCGCCGGCACCCGGCCGGCGCAGCCTGAAGGCGTGTTCATGACCGACGACATGTCCGAAGAGGATCGCCTGTTCATGGAAGCCACCGATCTGATGATCCGGCTGAAGAACGACCCCGAAAACCCCATTCCGCGCAGGATGATCCGGGAGTGGCGCGCAAGAAGCCCGGAACACGAGAGCACCTGGGCCGAAGTCGCGGAAATTCACGGCATGATGGTCAAGATCATCACCGATGAGCGTGAAGCCGGGAAAAAGGCGGCCGAGGGCATCACGCGGCGCTCGCTTGTCATTGCCGGACTTGTGGGCGCCGGCGCGGCGGCCAGCTATCTGACGCTGCCGCGCCTGCTGATCGATGCGAGAGCGGATTTCACCACCGGCACGGGGCAAATCCGCGATGTCACCCTGGCTGATGGAAGTGTCGCCACGATGGGGCCGGACAGCGCGATGGCCGTGCAATTCGACGAGGAGCAGCGGTTTATCCGTCTGCTTCAGGGCATGGCGTTTTTTGACGTGACAAGCGACCAGAAGCGGCCATTTCGCGTCGGCATCGCCGGGCTGGTGACAACCGCGCTCGGCACCGCGTTCGAGGTCAGCGATGGAGCCGGCTATCTGTCGGTCTCGGTCGATCGCGGCACGGTGGAAGTCACCTCCACGGCAGCCGGCATTGAAGCGACCCGCCTGTCGGCCGGCCAGTGGCTGGACTTCGACGAGCGTCGGCGGACCAGCCGGCACGGCACGCGGGAGTCGAGCCAGATCGCGGCGTGGCGCGCCGGGCAGCTTTTCGCCGAGGATGAGCCGGTCTCGTCGCTGATCGCCAAGATCAGCCGCTGGCAGCCCGGCCGCACCGTCGTCGTCGATCCCGGACTTGGCACGCAGCGCGTCAGCGGCGTGTTCGACCTTGTCGATCCGCCTCGCGCGTTCCGGGCGCTTGTTCATCCATTCGGCGGTCGCGTCCGGATGGTCGGCTCCTATCTTACGGTGATCTCGCCGATCTAGGCTTATTTCAAACCGAGCCGCGGGCTTGCCGCTCGGACAAGCCCCCACCCTACCCTCTCGCAAGCGGAGACAGATAAAGGAAGAGGGTGGATTGCTGGATCAGCTCCGGCCACAACGACTTTCAAACCCGAAAAAATTTTCGGCGAAGATAGGAAAACCCCGAAGCTCCGTTCGTATGCACAAATAGGGGGCGCGTTCCGGCAGCCCTGTTGAAGCATTCAGGGGTTGCTTTGTCATGGGGCTGAAGTTTCGGAATGTCCACCCAGCGGCTTTTCTGCTGGCATCGACGGCGATGATATGCGGATCGTTCGCGTCGACGCCGGCGAGCCCGCAGGCGGCGCAAGCATCATACGCGATCCCCGGCGGCTCCCTGAATCGCGTGTTGGCGGAATTCGGCCGCCAGAGCGGTCTCCAGATCGTTTATGTCCCTGCGATCGCGGCAGGCAAGTCGTCTCCCGGCGTCAACGGCGTCGCGTCTCCCGCGCAGGCGCTTGCGAGAATCCTTCAAGGCACCGGACTCACCTACTCGTTCCCGGATTCGCGAACCGTTTCGATCGCGGCGGCGTCCACTTCTGCCGGCGGCGCGAGCGTCGCGGGCGCGATCTCGCTCGACACCATCGACGTGCAGGGCGCATCGACGAGCGACCCCGGCATGACAGAAGGCACCGGCTCCTACACGCCGAGCGTGACGGCGACTGCAACAAAGCTTCAGCTCACGCCGCGTGAGACGCCGCAGTCGATCAGCGTCATCACCCGCCAGCAGATTGAAGACTTCGGCTTGAAGTCGATCAGTGACGTCGTCGACCACACGCCGGGGCTCAGTACCGTGAATGCCGGCGGTGAGCGAACCTATTTCTATGCCCGTGGCTTTCTCGTCCGGAGTTTTCAGTATGACGGCGTGCCGATCTCTTTCCAGAATTATGCGGGCGCCAATGCCACCACTGAGCAGCGAACGGACATGGCGATCTACGATCGCGTGGAAGTGCTGAAGGGCGCGGCGGGCCTTCTGACCGGCGTCGGCGATCCCAGTGCGACGATCAACATGATCCGCAAGAAACCCACCCGCACCTTTCAGGGTTACACGACGCTCAGCGCCGGCTCCTGGGACGACTACCGCGGTGAACTCGACGTCAGCGGTCCGCTGAATGAAAGCGGGACCGTGCGGGGCCGCTTTGTCACCGCTCATCAGGACGGGAGCTCGTACCTCGATCATTATCACCGCAAAGGCTCGGTCTTTTACGGAATCGTCGAGGCCGAGCTGACGCCGGACACCTTGTTGTCCATCGGCGCGGACTACCAGCGCAGCGTTCCGACAGGAACCGCCCACGGCGTGACCATCCTGTTCAACAGCCTCGGCGAGTTCAACGACATGCCGCGTTCGTTCAATCCCGCGACGCGCTGGAGTACCTGGGAGGCGTACACCTACAACAGCTTCGCCACGCTGGAGCATCGCTTCGACAATGACTGGCGGGTCAAGCTGCAACTCAACCATCAGATCGGCGGTTATGACGCTCCGGTCGGCTGCGCCTGCAGCGGCTTTCCGAATCCGGTGGACGGCACCGGCGTAACGATGTGGCGGGGCTTATGGACCAGCAAGGCGGAAACCAGCGCGGCCAATTTCTATGCGACCGGGCCGTTCTGGTTGTTCGACCGCAAGCACGAACTTGTCCTCGGCGGCAGCATTTCGCGACAGGACCGGATACGTGTCGACTATAGCCCAGACCCGGCTAACCCAGGCAGCAGCATCGTTCCCGATTTTTATAATTGGACCGGCGACGTTCCCCAGCCGGGCTGGACGCTGTATGCGCCGGGCGATCCCAACAAGGAGATTTTTGAAGACAAGGCGTTCTACGCCGCTACGCGGCTTCAGGTGCATGACAGGCTGAAGGTGTTGCTGGGCGCGCGCATCGAAAACTATGAAGCGCGGCAACGCATCTATGGGGTCAGCACCCACCTCAAAAAGCCCGACCAGGTGATCCCGTACTATGGCGCGGTTTTCGATATCACCGATGTTCTGTCCGCCTATGCCAGCTATACCGGCATTTTCAAACCTCAATCAGCACGGAATGAACAGGGCGCGACGCTCCCGCCACTTGAAGGCACGAACGCGGAAGTCGGTCTCAAGGCCGCCTTCTTTGACGGTCGCCTCAACGCCAGCGCCGCATACTTTCAAGTCAAGCAGGACAACTACGCGGTCCCGACCGGTGGTCTCACGCCAGACCGAGCACCGGCCTACCGTCCGGCGGACGGCGTGATCACCAAGGGTTTTGAACTGGAAATTTCGGGTCAACTCTCGCCGCAGTGGCAGCTCCAGGCCGGATTTACCCACAACGTTTCGCTGCTCAATAATGAGAGGGTTTCTTCCACGCCCACGCCGGCGAACCAGTTCACATTCTACACCACTTACAAGCTCGACGGTGCGCTCGACGGCCTGACGATGGGCGGCGGTGCGCGCTGGATGGACACGACCTCGGATAAGGTCACTCACCCGATCTATGGCTCGATATGGCATACCGCACCGAGCTACTGGATTGTCGATGCGATGGCGAGCTACAAGTTCAACGAGAAGCTGTCGGCCACGCTCAACATCAGGAACCTGCTGGATAACAAATACTATACCTTCTACGGCTGGTATAACGGCTACTCATGGGGCGCGCCGCGCAGCGTGCTTCTCAGCATGACCTACAAGTTCTGAGGACCAAGTTCTGAGGACCCGCTGGTTCGCCGCGCTCAACGTGCGGCGCCCGGTCATCAAGAAAAAACGCTCAAACAATAATCCTGCGCCATGGGTATCGTCACCTGCTGTCGACCGCGATTGCGAAGGCAGCAAAGAGCAACAGCCGACGGTTGGGCACAGGATTGTCCCGATCCATTTGCAGCGCATCATCCCAGCGCAAGTCCGTCGCCTTTCCCCTGTACAAATAGTCGCAGAGCGGTATAGTCCGCGCTTGGCCCGAAGGGAGATAAGTTAACAAGACAACACGCGAGGGAGGGAATGTAATGAGCGAACGCGACCATTCAAATCGATTGATCGGGGGCATTGTCATTCTCGCTGCGGTGTTCTTCGGCAGCGTGGGATTGGTGTGGAGTTCCGGGGCCCCGCTTCCATCGAAAGCGCTGGCAGACGTTCCACCGAAACCGAAAGCGGCAGTCGCCTCCGCGGATCAGGTCGCCGGGCTTGACAAGCGCATGGTCGCGCTTGAGGCCAAGATGAAAGATCCGCCAACGTTCGATGCCTCGCAGATCGAGGCACAGATCAAGGGGCTGGAGTCCCAGCTCGCGAGCATACACACGCAGTTGGGGACATTCAGGGCAACGGATTTCGACGCTCTCAAGACCAAAATAGATAGCGCCGGGACAAATCCCAAGTCCGCCAAGGCGACAATAGACACCCTTCAAGCAGACGTTGGAAACCTGCGCGCACGTTTCGATCAGCTTTCGCAGCAGGTCGCTTCTGCGGCAACGACGTCTGACACCAAACCAAGCTCGCACAAATCGCACTCGAAGTCGAAATAGGGCGGCGACCGCGCGGCCGGGCTTCGTCGCAAAGTCATCGCAGCGATTTCAAACTACTCACATTCAAAGCAACTCCAGCAAAAACGCCCAGCGATTTTGCTGGAGTTTGCGTCAAACAGAGAGAACGAGCTTGGCGGCGATTTCTGTCTTCGCCGGACATGCTCTGGAATCTTCATGCTTCTGATCCCATCGGAAGCGCCCCTCGCATGTTCACGCCGGATTCAAACGGCTCCGCGTGATCATGGCCGCGTCAGTGCGTTGGCCGTCCAAAAGGTCTGATCGGTCTATGGAGTCGGTGGAACTTTCACCGCAACCGCTCAGATCCGGATGGTCTTCCGACATCGCCATGATCATCGGCCGCGCAGCGCTCAGCCGCGCATCGTCGTGACGCTCGCTACCGCCGCTTTCCATTCTTGAACGGGTTCCTCGCGCGGTGTCGCATTGACGCGCGCGCGCCCTTTTTGACATAATGACGGCGGGACAAGACAACATTCCGGTTGTGAGCGGATCACCATGAAAAATGGGCTGTATTCGGTTCATGTCGCCCTGCTTGACGGGCGAGTGGGCAAGGGCAGCGGCGTCGTGATGTTCCGCGACGGCAAGATCCACGGTGGGGACGCCTATCTGTTCTATACCGGCAGCTATTTCACGAAAAAAGACGGCACGTTCAGGGGAGAGG
>JBIQHO010000143.1:0-8798 GCA_044508545.1 Bradyrhizobiaceae bacterium
GCCATCGCGACAACGCGCGTTTTCACGACATCGCGGCGCGGCTCGCGCCGAATAGCGCGATGAAGGAAACCGCGCCGTTCGCGACCGGGCTCTATGGCGTCAGCGAAATGGTGTTCGAGGCGTTCCTCGGGCTGATCGAGGCCGGCGTGCTCAGGCGCGAGGTCGATGGCGCTGTTCTGCACGGCGCGTTCTTTCTGGGCCCGCAATCGTTCTACCGCGCCTTGCGCGAGATGACGCCCGCGCAGCGCGCGCGCATCCAGATGACGGCGGTGTCATTCACCAACGAACTCTACGGCGACGAGGCCGCCAGGCGCCGCGCCCGCATCGATGCGCGCTTCGTCAACAACGCCATGATGGCGACGCTGATGGGCGCCGCGATCTCCGACGGTCTCGACAACGGCCAGGTGGTGAGCGGCGTCGGCGGGCAGTACAATTTCGTCGCGCAGGCCTTCGCGCTCGAAGGCGCGCGTTCGATCCTCACGCTGGAATCGACGCGGCGCGAGAAGCGCGGCCTGGTGTCGAACATCCGCTGGTCCTATGGTCATGGCACCATCCCGCGCCACCTGCGCGATATCGTCGTCACCGAATACGGCGTGGCGGATCTGCGCGGCAAGTCGGATGCCGAGGTGATCGCGGCGATGCTCAACGTCGCGGACTCGCGCTTCCAGGACCAGTTGATGCGGCAGGCGGTCGACGCCGGAAAGCTGCCGCGCGATCACCGGATTCCGGCGGCGCATTGCGACAATACGCCGGCGCGTATCGCCGCCGCGCTGAAGCCCGCGCAGGCGGCCGGATTGCTGCCCGCGTTTCCGTTCGGCAGCGATTTCACCGAGGTCGAGCAGCGGCTGATCCCCGCGCTCGAATCCTTGCGCGACGCATCGCGTTCGCCATTGGCGCTGCTGTTGCTCGCAATCGAGGGTCTGCGTCCCGCCGCGGTTTCGGATCAGCCTGCGCTGGCGCGCATGGGACTCGATCATCCGAATACGTTTTCGGACAGGTTCTATCGCATGTTGTTGAACGCGGCGCTGAAGCGGAGCGGCGGAACAAGCCATCGTTAGGGTGACACGCGCGTCTTTGCGCAGACGATCCGGCCAGTCAAAAAAAGAGTTTCGCGAAGATAGAAAATAGATGGATCCGCGGGTCAAGCCGCGTATGGCGGCGTCTGCCCGAAGAGGATACGCCGACACGCGTTTTCCGGTTATCGGTTCTTGTTCGCCGGCTTGCGCTTTTCCACGAACGCCGCCATGCCTTCGGCGCGGTCTTCCAGCGCGAAGGTCGAGCGGAACAGGTCGCGTTCGACGCTCATGCCTTCGGACAGCGTCGTCTCGAAAGCGCGGTTGACGGCGCTCTTGGCCATCGCCGCGGCGGGACGGGACATCGAGGCGATCTTCTCGGCTGCGGCCATTGCCTCGCCCATCAGTGTGTCGGCGGGCACGATACGGCTCACAAGCCCCGATCGCTCGGCTTCCGCCGCGTCCATCATCCGCCCGGTGAGACAGAGGTCCATCGCCTTGGCCTTGCCGACGGCGCGGGCCAGGCGCTGCGTGCCGCCGATGCCGGGTATGGTGCCGAGCGTGATTTCGGGCTGGCCGAATTTCGCGGTATCGGAGGCGATGATGATGTCGCACATCATGGCGAGTTCGCAGCCGCCGCCGAGCGCATAGCCGCTCACTGCCGCGATGGTCGGCTTGCGGCAGGTGGCGACGCGGTCGCCGCCGATCGCCTGGAAGTCCTCGCTGAACATGTCGATGAAGTTTTTCGGCTGCATTTCCTTGATGTCGGCGCCGGCGGCGAAAGCCTTTTCATTTCCGGTGATCAGGATGCAGCCGATGCCGTCGTCGGCCTCGAGATCGTCCACCGCGGCCGCGATTTCGCGAAATACCGCGAATGACAGCGCATTGAGCATTTTCGGCCGGTTCAGCCTGATGATGCCGACCGCGTCCTTTCTCTCGACGACGATGTGCTCGAACGTGCTCATGGCCATCCCGCTTCTCCCGCTGCATGCCGCGACGGATGTGTGTCGGTTGGCAATGTGCCCGCGGTCAAGCGGCGCCGCAAGGTGCGCTTGCGTTGCGTCGGCCTGCGACCCCGATGCAAACGCTGGCCACCGCGAGGAGCGGCGGACCACGGCGGCAGAACGGAAATGTCAGCCGGCCCTCGGCACGGCATGAACGCGAGGTCAGGCCATGAACATCCGCGCGGCGGAGCCGAGCGTGAGCAGGCCGCCGAAGGCGATGAAGATCTTGCCGATCAGGGAGGTGTGGTTCCAGGTGGAGTTGTCGCTCCCCGTCACCGCCTGCGCAGCGGTAGTGGCGCTGCTCGCGGACGGCGCGATGTCGATGGACGCCAAAGCGAGATGAGCTTCGGCGGGCTTGTCGTCGATCAGGGCGCGGTCGATTTCGTTGAGTTCGTCGGGAGAGACGATTTCCGCAACAGCTGCGGCGTTCGCGTCGCCGGTTTGCGGCGCAGGATTGCCCTGGTTGATGGACAGCATCTGGCCGGCGCTGCTGGCGAGCGCACCGGCTTCGGTCCTGGGCGAATCCTCGATGGCGCCGGGCATTTCGGCGTTGGCATTTGCGTCCGCGACCGCCGGCGGCAGCGGGGTCCGCCTGGCGCTGTCCTCGGCCGCCGTCGTCTCGTGAGCTTTCGTTTCCGGCCTGGTCGATTTCCGCGTTCGTGCGTGCCGCTTGTGTGACTTGTTGTTGGGGCTCAGCTTGACCGGTGATCCGGCGCTTTCAGTGTGGGAGGCCAAACCGGCCGCTTCCGCCGCGCTGTCGGTCGCGCGCATCGGCCCCGCGAAACCCAACCAAAGTCCCGCGGCGATGATCAACGCCGAGCGCCCGCTGGCCGTGATACTCATGGCAATCTCCCCGTTTGTCAGCCGATCGGCCGACAAAAGAAACGTCGGGCGTGGCCATACAGGGGCAGAAAAAGGGAATTTCAACGATCATGGCGAAATCACGGCGCTTGAGCGTGTCAGGCGGGGCTCGGGTCAGCCGCCTGTTGCGTCCGGTGAAAACGCAGCACCTGCTGCGCCGTGGACGGGCGCAGGCGTTCATAGGTCCGCTCCGCGGCATCGATATCCGCGATCTCGATGTCCGCGAGGTCTTTGCGCATGGCAATGATGGTTTTGACGGTCGGCCAGGACAGCCCGCTGACCTTGGCCAGAATGAGCACGCCCTCGGTTTTGGATTCGATCATCATTTTCTCGGCGACGGCGACCGAGACTTTGGCGAGGCAGGCGATGGCGGCGTTGGTTTCGTCGAACTTCCCAGCCTTCGCAAACGAGGCGACTTCCTTTTCATCGAGCCGGCCGTCTTCGTACAGGGACCTGACCAGCCCGTGCGCGATGGTGGTATCCTCGCCGATGGCTTCGGGCGCCGAACGCGCCTGCCGCGCCACTTCGCTGACGGCGGCGGAAACATCGTTCACCCGGCCCGGGTTGGCCGCGGCGAGACGCGCCTTCACCGAGGCGGAGGCTTTCGCGATCAGCTTCAGATAGTGATGCCGCGGGATCGACGGCCGCTTTCCGACGCAGACCGCGAGATCATCGTCGATCTCGGCGCGGGCGACGAGCCGCGTGAAACCCTGCTCGGAGAATTCCGCCCCCGGATTGTTGACGGTGCTTTTAACGACCTCGCGGTTGCCTCGCTCCACCAGAATGTCGGTAACGGCGCCGCTCAGGACTCTCCGCACCGAGATGGCCAGCAGATGAGCCTGGCTCTTGCTGCTGGCGTTCTCGACCAGCGCGTCGTCGCCGAGCCGCTCGGACAGGGACAGCACGGGCGCTGCGACCTCGATCTGATCGTCGAAGGCGAGTGCGTGAATGATCTGCGGCGGAGCCTTGGCAATGGGTGCGAGGCGCCTGGCGAGCAGTACTTTGGCCGAGGTCTCGATGTGCCGGCTCAGGCAATTGAACACGTCGTCAAAGACGGTGATCTGGTCGTCGGAATAGTCGATCGCGTTGTTCAGGAACAGGTCGGTGACCCGCCGCAGCGTTTCGACCCGCCGCGCCACCGTGCCATGGGCGAGAACGGTCTGAAGTTCGTCGAGCAGACTTGCTGGGGAGGCAGTCGCTTTGGAAGCCATGTCTCTATCCTGGAGTTCCCACATCGTACGCAGCGATAGTCTGCTCGCCTGGATCCGAATCGCGGTCGGAACGGTACGGGTACAAGCCTGGACCGGATGCAGCCTGTGGATGACGCAGCTTGGTGGGAATCTAGGGGGAAAAGTCTTTAGCTTTGGTATCTCCTGCCCGCGCGGTCGGCCGGCAGGATTGTTAGAAGCTTATTTCTTCACGAGATTTCGCGCATGGGACTCACAGCGCCAGCCCGCCCACCTTGTGTCGCCATCCTCTTTCAGGCAGTCAAGGATCTCATACCCTTTCCGTTCATCTTGCTCTTTCCGCTGATTCGGGTTCATCCTTGGTAGAGTGCTACCTGCGTCGCGCCAAAATCTACCCGCGACCATTAATTGAGAACTCTGTCAGGTTGCAAATGGTAGTAGGACCGCTGACCCACGCCTGATTCCGATGCCGACAATTTGAGAAGATTTGCGTTGCCAGTCGAACCTTCAGCCCCGCAACCCCGACCAATTGTACGAGACGGCCCGTGAGTGCGGCACAGGCGGCATCGGATGAGACATTGATCGCCCGGATCGCTCAAGGCGACCGCCTCGCAATGCAGGTGCTGTATGGGCGGCACCACGTCAAGGTGTTTCGTTTCGGACTGAGGCTCGTGAGAAACGAACAGGTCGCGGAAGATCTTATCAGTGAGGTCTTTCTTGATGTCTGGCGTCAGGCCGGCAAGTTCGAGGGCCGATCCGCCGTCTCTACCTGGCTGCTGGCCATCACGCGGTTCAAGGCCCTGTCGGCGCTGCGCCGCAGGAAGGACGCCGAACTGGACGATGAGACCGCCAATGCGATCGAGGATCAATCCGACGATCCCGAGGTAACGGTACAGAAGAAGGATACGAGTAACGCATTGCGTGAGTGCCTGACGCAGCTTTCGGCTGAGCATCGGGAAATCGTCGATCTTGTCTATTACCACGAGAAGTCGGTGGACGAGGTCGCCGAGATTGTCGGTATTCCCGAGAACACCGTGAAGACGCGGTTGTTTTATGCGCGCAAGAAACTGGCCGGTCTGCTGAAGGCAGCCGGCGTAGAGCGAGGTTGGCCATGATGGCGGCGAACGAGAAGATCGCGAAGGACGCCCCCGGTGATGTCGAGGCGCTGCTGCCATGGCATGCGGCCGGCACGCTGAGCGTGCGCGACACGCGCCGGGTCGAGGAAGCGCTCGCACGCGATCCGATCCTCGCGAAACAGTATCTGGTCATCCAGCAGGAGTATGCCGAAACCATTTCGCTGAATGAAAACCTGGGCGCGCCGTCCGCGCGCGCGATGCAAAAGCTGTTCGCCGCGATCGATGCCGAGCCGGTGCGCAGCGCTTCGATGTCGCGTGGCCTGTCGGCGCGGATGTCGCAGTTCTTTGCCGGACTTTCGCCCCGTATGCTGGCCGCGGGCGGTGCGGTCGGCGGCCTCGTTGTGCTGCTTCAGGCCGGCGTGATCGCCGCGATGCTGGCGAGCGACGGAGACCATTCGTTCCAGACCGCGTCCTCTCCGGCGCCGGACAAGCCGTTGACCCGCGGACTGACCACGGATTCGGGTCCGCAAGCGTTGGTGCGGTTCGCGCCGGACGCGCGCATGTCCGACATCAGCGCGCTGCTCGATTCCTATCAGGCGACGATTGTTTCGGTATCCAGAGGCGGCCTGTTCCAGTTGCGTTTCGAGGGCAGGGCCGCGAAGGACTCCGGTGAACTGATCAGCAGGCTTCAGAGTGAGAGGATCGTCAATCTTGCGGTTCCCGCCGGATAGCGGAGGACAGGCGATGGCGCGCGCGCTCTTTAGGGTTTTGTTGCTCTGACGCCATCCAAAGCGACAGCGTCAAGATTTTGATTTCACGCGAGTTTCTTCACGCGAAGCGGTATCCATTCCCGGGCCAAGCCCGAGGACGCTCGAAAACTTTTGCTCGAAAACTAGAGGGCCACGATGGAGGATTGCGCGATGCGTCAGCGCGTGACGAGCCTAGCGAGAGGGAGCGCCGTGCTCGCCGCCGCCTTGACGGGTCTGTGTTGGCTCGGCGGATTCGATGCTCCCGCAGTTCACGCGCAAACCCTCATGCAAGGAGGATCCAGGGGCTCTTCGGCGTTCGGATCGCGCGACGGCATGACGGCCGGACGCGGCGGGATGGGTGGCGGCTACCACCCGGGCTGGGGCCATCGTGGCATCGGGCTGGGGTATGGCGGTTTGGGTTATGGATTGCCGCTGGGGGTGATCGAAGCTCCCTATGGCGAAGCTCCTTATCGGGTCATCGAACGCGAGGACGTCCCGGTGAACGACGGCGGGCGGTCGCGTCCCCCGCGCCGCAAGCCCGTTGACCGCGCGCCGAAACCACGGAAACCGGCCACCGCCGTTACCGCCTCAGGCCTGCCCTATATCCGCTACGCCCCCAACACCTATCCGGTTTGCGCGCGCGGCGTCGGCGTGATGAGCGGCGAATGCAACGGCCGTCCGTTCGTTGCCGACCTCGGAGGCAATGGTCCGCCGCCGCGGGATCAGAACGGGGGGCCTCGACGGAATGCGGGACAAATGGCTGCGCCGCGCAACTATCGGCCGGGCCAGATCGTCGCCGAAACCGCCGCGATGCCTGATGCGCAACTCGCAGCGCTGGCGCGGAGGCACCGGCTTGAACGCATCGCCTCGCAGAATGTTGCGCTGACCGGCAGCATGGTCAGCCTGTTCCGCATCGCCGGCCGCAGACCGGTCGAGGATGTGCAGCGGGAATTGCGCGCCGATGCCGCCGTTCGCTCGGTGCAGCCGAATTTCCGTTACGTCCTGCAGGACCAGACGACAACGGCCGCGGTCGCCGAAGGCGATCCCGCGCAATATGCGCTGGCGAAGCTGAGGATTCCGGAGGCCCATACGCTGGCTCATGGCAAAGGCGTCGTCGTCGCGGTGATCGATTCCGCGATCGACGCCGATCACCCCGAGCTGGCCGGCTCGATTGCCGGGAGCTTCGATGCGCTCGATGCCAGGGACGGTCCGCATGTGCACGGCACCGGCATTGCCGGCGCGATCGTCGCCCATGCGCGGCTGATGGGGAGCGCACCATCGGCTCGAATTCTTGCGATCCGCGCGTTCGGCGTGACGCAAGGCGCGGCCGAGAGCACGTCGTTCGCGATCCTCAGGAGCCTCGACTATGCGGCGGCTCATGGCGCGCAGGTCGTCAATATGAGCTTCGCCGGTCCGAAGGATGCGCTGGTCTCGCGCGGCGTTGCCGTCATGGCGGCAAAGGGCATCATCATGGTGGCCGCAAGCGGCAACGCCGGTCCCAAATCGCCGCCGCTCTATCCTGCCGCCGACGCCGGTGTGATCGCGGTCAGCGCCACCGATGTCGACGATCGTCTGTTTGCCGCTTCCAACCGCGGCGGCCATATCGCGGTCGCTGCTCCCGGCGTCGATATCTTCCTTCCCGCGCCCGGCGGAAAATACCAGATGACGTCGGGCACCTCGTTCTCCGCCGCCTATGTCAGCGGCCTCGCGGCGTTGGTGCTGGAGCGCAATCCGGCGCTGAAGCCGGCGGACGTCCGCGCCATCCTGACGACAAGCGCGCGCGATCTCGGCGCGCCGGGCCGCGACGATCTGTTCGGCGCCGGCGAGGCGAATGGGTACGGCGCCGTGAAGGCCGCGGCGGATGGCGGGGTCTCCGCAGCGGACGAGACCGTGCCGGTCATTACGGTGTCCGACCCGGCGCCGGCCGCCGCCGCATCCGATGCCGCCTCCGATTCAACTCCCGGCGAGGCGGAGCCCGCGACCCCTGCGGACCGGTCATTACCCGCGCCCGCGGCCAGCACCGACCTGCCTGCGGACGCTGCCTCCGCCAAATAATCAGTCTTTCCGGATCGTAAAAAAATAAGAACCGCCTTGAACGTTTTCCGGAAGCGCAACGACAGAAGCAATGTGGGAGCCAAAACTCCCTGAGGCTGTATCAGGCGCGAGCGCCCATCCACCCCAGCGCCCATATGGCTTGACCCGCCCGGCTGTCCCCCCGGGCGGGTCTCTTCGTTTTTGCAGCTCATGAGTTCATCCGTTGCTGGAGCGTTTCAAGCGAAGTGGCTACCGGTCCGCGTCAAGAAAACGCGTCAAATCAAAAACATGGAGCCTCCGCTTCTGATTTTGTCAGAAGTGGAGAGGCTCCAGGATGTGGTTGAACTGCGTTGATAGATTATTTGTTTATCTTTTTGATCGAGCAGGATCTTTTCGGAAAGAATTCTTCGGGACCACGCTCTGCTGAATCAGAAACGCGCCTCTCAGGATTGCGGCAGCGCGGGCGTGAACGATCGGATGGCGCAAGCGTCAGCAGGCGCATGCGTCAACGGGCACATGAGTGGGCTTTGCGTGAGAATACGACGGGGTGGTGAGGCTGTTTCTAGGGAAAGGCCCGCCACGGCCGAGGGGAGGCGGACCAAGCCGGATGCAAGGCCGAGCGAATGTCGCCGAACTTCCGCGCCCCTGCATGGTCAGGATCGATCCATCCATGGCCACCCGATTCGGGAAACCGGCAAGTATACCCATCCGGTTCAAGAGGCCTTGATCTAGCGCAATTTTTCGAGCCGCACGTGCGGCTAGCATAATCCTGCTTCGATTCGGTCCGGTACGGGGGGCCGTCATGAATCGCCGGTAGGAGACCATCCTGGCGATACTCGGGCCCGCCCTGGGCCTGTTTCCCCCCACTTGCCCG
>JBIQHO010000144.1:0-8693 GCA_044508545.1 Bradyrhizobiaceae bacterium
TCACCTCGGTGCAGGCCATCTACGTGCCGGCCGACGACCTGACCGACCCGGCGCCCGCCACATCCTTCGCGCACCTCGACGCGACGACGGTGCTGAACCGCGCCATTTCGGAAAAAGGCATCTATCCGGCGGTGGACCCGCTGGACTCCACCTCGCGCATGCTCTCGCCGCTGATCGTCGGCGAGGAGCATTACCAGACCGCCCGCACGGTGCAGCAGGTGCTCCAGCGCTACAAGTCGCTGCAGGACATCATCGCCATTCTCGGCATGGACGAACTGTCGGAAGAGGACAAACTCACCGTTGCCCGTGCTCGCAAGGTCGAGCGCTTCCTGTCGCAGCCGTTCTTCGTTGCTGAAGTCTTCACCGGCTCGCCCGGCAAGTTCGTCGACCTCGCCGACACCATCAAGGGCTTTCGCGACCTCTGCCAGGGCAAATACGACCACCTGCCGGAAGCGGCGTTCTACATGGTCGGCACCATCGAGGAAGCCGTCGAGAAGGGCAAGAAGCTCGCGGCCGAGGCGGCCTAGAGCGTTTTCGAGCGAAGTGGATACCGGTTCGCGTCAAGAACGCGTCAAATCAAAATCATAGAGCCTCGCTTCTGATACCATCAGAAGCGAGGCTCTAAGCTAACAGAAGATCGCCACAACGTTTGCGGCGCACCCCTCTCCCGCTTGCGAGGGAGGGTTGGGAGGGGGTCTTGACCTCCTCTGCATGAAAGAGAGCTCCCACCCGACCGGCTTCGCCGGTCGACCTCCCCCGCAAGCGGGAGAGGTGAAGAAAGAGACCGTGTGCCATGGCCACCTTCCATTTCGATCTCGTCTCGCCGGAGAAATTGGCCTTTTCCGGTGAAGTCGATCAGGTCGACATCCCCGGCATCGAGGGCGACTTCGGCGTCCTCGCCGGCCACGCGCCTGTCGTGGCGGCGATCCGTCCCGGAATCCTGACCGTCACCGCTGGCGGCGCGCATCAGAAGATCATCGTGCTCGGCGGTCTGGCCGAGGTTTCGGAAAAGGGCCTGACCGTTCTCGCCGATGTCGCGACCTCGATCGATGAGCTCGATCGCGCCCAGTTCGCTGACACGATCGCGAGCATGGAAGCCAAGCTGGCGGAAAAGGAAGGCTCCGAACTCGACAAGGCGATCGAGCGGCTGGATCATTTCAAGAGCATTCAGAGCCAGCTCAACACCACGGCTTTGCATTGAGCATAAGTTCTTCCGCTTCTGATGGAATCGGAAGCGGGAATTTATGATTTTGTTTGACGCGTCTTCTTGACGCGAACCGGTGTCCGCTTCGCTCGAAAAGCAATGAGGGCGTCAAGCCCCGGTCGCCCCCCTCCCCCGTGGGGAACCGGCCAGAGTCTGGTTCAACGGCGTTGAATCAGTCTTGTCGCCATCTATGTTTGAGCACGATCTTTTCCGAAAACCGGTTTCCACTTTTCGGGATCATGCTCTAATCGCCCGAGAGGCTCGCGAATTCCCTGACCACGCGCTCGTAGACCGGGCGCTTGAAAGGCACGATGAGCCGGGTCAGGTTCTGCATCGGCTCCCAGCGCCAGGCGATGAATTCCGGCTTGTGACCGTCGCCCGGATTGGCGACGTCGATCTCGTTGTCGCTGCCGGTGAAACGCATCGCGTACCACTTCTGGCGCTGGCCGCGATAGCGTCCCTTCCAGGCCCGTCCGGCCACGGTGCGCGGGATATCATAGATCAGCCAGTCGGATACCTCGGCGAGCTTCTCGACCGAGCGAACGCTGGTCTCCTCGTAGAGTTCGCGTTTCGCCGCGAGCCAGGTGTCCTCGCCGGGATCGACGCCGCCCTGCGGCATCTGCCACACATGGCTGTCGTCAACATGCTCGATGCCGCCGGCGCGGCGACCGATGAAGACCAGTCCCCTGTCGTTGATCAGCATCACCCCGACGCACGTGCGATAGGGTAGATCGTCGTAGCGCGCCATTCCGTCAATGCCTTTCGCGCCTCCCCGCTATGAACGCAGGCGGGACGCGGATTGGAAGATCAACTCGATTTTGATTTCAGCATCGCGGTTGTCAATGGCACCAGCATCACGCCACGGCCTTCGAGAGCCTTGGCCCAGATACCGATCCGGTCGATGGAAACCGGAAGCGCCGAAGCTATGCCGATCGCAGTCCCCCGCTCCTTCGCCAAGTCTTCAAGCCGTGCGAGCGCCTTGTCAATCTCCACCGACGTCGGGACGGAATCGATGGTCAGGTCGGCCTTGGCGAACGGCATTGCCTGTCCCCCCGCGATCTGACCCGCAACGCTCCTCGGGGCGGAGCCATCATCAAGATAGCCGAGGCCGCGCTTGGCTGCTTCGCGAATGATCGGCTGCATGACGGTACTGGCGGTGACAAAGCGGGATCCCATGAAATTGGCGACAGCGACATAGCCCTGAAAGCGGCTGAGATGCCAATACAGGCGATCGATATTCTGTTCAGCGCCGAGCGTCGTCAGCAGGGTCTGCGGTCCCGGATCATTGTCGGGATAATCATAAGGCTCCATGGGGACTTCCAGCAGAACCTCATGACGTTGCGCGCGAGCCCGCTCCACCAGCCGGACCGGATCGGACCCGTACGGCGTAAACCCGAGCGTCACGGCGGACGGCAGTTTCATGATGGCATCGACGGTTTTGGCCGCGCCGACCCCGAGGCCGCCGACCACGATCGCGACTACCGGCATCGTGGCCGCCTTCGCGCGATCGGCATCGGTGCCCATCGCGTAGGCCTTGAAGGGCTTCAGGCCATCTGCGGCGGCGATCGGTATCATTCCATAACGCGACTTCTCCAGCAGGCGCTGATCGATCCCCCCCATCATCGCCGGCGCGATGTCGCCGCCGGCCATGGCGGAATCGCCGCCAGCAACCACGACGTTCTGGCGCGCGCCGCTGGAGCCGTCGATAATGGTGATGGTCTTCTGACCGGCTTCGGGTTGAGAGTTCGCGGCAGCGGTGACGCTGGCCGGTTTCGATGCAGGCGGGACCGCCGCAGGCTTCTCTTCAGGTGTTACGGTCTGCCGGATCGCGACCCGCGCCGTGGGTTCGCCGCCGAGCGGATCGTGGTTGAAAAGGGCAAAGCCCAGGAACGCGGCAAGGACCAATCCCAGCAGCGCCGCAGTCGCCTGCGGCAGCGTGAAGGGAAGCCGCAATCTGCGCCTGGGCGTGGGGTTCTGTCCGAGCGGCGCGCTGAGATCGTCCGTCGTATCGACCATGGAACTCCCCGAATCATCAGATTCGACGATACCATGGACGCCCGCAAAGCCGGCAGGCCGCAATCGTGCTTACACCGGGACTACCGACCCCGGCGAGGAAGAGGAGACGGACATTCTGGGATGTCCGTTTCCTCAAATCCGGCTGATCTCAACGCCTCAATTCGCGGCCTTGTCCGCCGGCTTCTCGATCGCCGCCTTGTCGCGGGAAGCCTGCGACGAGAGGTTGGTCTTGATGCCGTGCAAAAGATCGTCGGCCATCTTGAGCGCCTTGTCGTTCTTGGCGTCCGGCGGCACGTAGGATTGCGAACCGGTCTTCTCATCGTTGCCGTTTTTCAGATGGCCGCGCAGCGACGCCTCGCCCTTGGTGTCGGTCCGCGACTTCAGCTCGTCAGGCACGTCCTGAAGCACCTCGATATCGGGGACGATGCCCTTGGCCTGAATCGAGCGGCCCGACGGCGTGTAATAGCGCGCCGTGGTCAGCCGCAGCGCGCCGTTGCCCGAACCGAGCGGAATGATGGTTTGCACCGAGCCCTTGCCGAACGAGCGGGTGCCGATCAGCGTCGCCCGCTTATGATCCTGCAAGGCGCCGGCGACAATCTCGGAAGCCGATGCCGATCCCCCGTTGATCAGGACGACCACCGGCTTGCCCTTGGTGAGGTCGCCGGGGTGGGCGCTGCGGCGCTGGGTTTCCTCGGCGTTGCGGCCGCGCGTCGACACGATCTCGCCGCGATCAAGGAAGCTGTCGGACACGGTCACCGCTTCCTCGAGCAGTCCGCCGGGGTTGTTGCGCAGATCGATGATGTAGCCCTTGAGCTTGTCACCGATCTGGCTGCGGAGGTCGGCGATCGCCTTCTTGAGGCCCTCGGTGGTCTGCTCGTTGAAGGTGGTGACGCGGATATAGCCGATGTCATCGGCCTCGACGTGCGAGCGCACCGAGCGGACGCGGATGTTGTCGCGCACCAGCGTCACGTCGATCGGATTGTCCTGGCCCTTGCGGATGATCTTCAGCTTGATCTTGGTGCCGATCGGACCGCGCATCTTGTCGACGGCCTGATTGAGGGTCAGTCCCTGCACCGCCTCGTCGTCCAGATTGGTGATGACGTCGTTCGCCAGGATTCCCGCCTTCGACGCGGGGGTATCGTCGATCGGCGAGACTACCTTGACCAGGCCATCCTCCATCGTGACCTCGATGCCGAGGCCGCCGAACTCGCCGCGCGTCTGCACCTGCATGTCGCGGAAGCTCTTGGCATCCATGTAGCTGGAATGCGGATCGAGGCCCGACAGCATGCCGCTGACGGCCGATTCGATCAGCTTGCTGTCATCGGGCTTCTCGACATAGTCGCTGCGGACCCGCTCGAACACGTCTCCGAACAGGTTGAGCTGGCGATAGGTATCCGAGGTCGCGGCTCGCGCGCTCGATCCCATCAGCACCGAGCGCGGCTGGGTCACGAACAGCGTCAGCGCGGCACCCGCGGCGGCGCTGAGAAGAATAAGGGAAGCCTTGCGCATCATCCGCGAACCTTTTGGTCGTTATTTGCGGTCCACCATGGACCTGGATCAATCGGAGTGCCGTCCTTACGGAACTCGATATAGAGAACGGGCTGACTCGGGTTTGCCGCGAGAATCGAGGCAACGCGGGAAGTCGATCCCATCGTCGCCACCGGTTCTCCGGTCAACACGAACTGGCCGATGTTAACCGAAATACGCTCCATCCCGGCGATGAGGACATGATACCCGCCACCGGCATTGAGGATCAAGAGTTGTCCATAGCTGCGGAATGGTCCGGCATACACAACCCAGCCATCACACGGAGTCGTGACCTGCGCGCCCCGTCGGGTCGCCAGCGAAATACCTTTTTCCACGCCGCCGACGCCGTCGGAACCGCCGAAGTCGCGGATCTTCGTCCCATTAACCGGAAGCGCCAACAGGCCCTTGGCGGACGCAAAGGCAATGGCGGGGCTGAGCCGGCCGGGATCCTTGAGAGCCGCAAGATTAGGCTTGCCGTTGAGCGGCGCTGGAGCGCCCTTCCGGCTGGCTATCGCCGCCGCCTCGGCCGCGCTCTTCAGATCCTGCTCCATCTTGGCGATCAAGCCCTGCAGGCTGTCGACCTGATGCGACAGCTCGACCGCGCGCGCGCTTTCCGCGGCCATATCCTTTTCGAAGCTGCTTTGCTGCCGTTGCCGTTCGTCCACCAGCGTCGACAACCGGGTTTGTTCGGCCTTGAGCTTGTCGCGATCGGCGGCCATCCGGTCGCGTTCGGCGGCGATGGATTTGCGCAGGCTCACGAGTTCATCGAGATCCGCGACGAGCCTTTCAGCGCGCCCGCGCATCTCCGGCACCACGGAGCCGAGCAATATCGCAGTCCGCAGGGATTGCAGCGCATCCTCCGGCCGCACCAGCAGAGCCGGCGGCGCGCGGCGGCCGACCCGCTGCAGGGCAGCGAGCACTTCCACGATCTCCGAGCGCCGCGAATCGAGCGAGCCGCGGATTTCCTGTTCGCGCGCGTCGAGCGGCAGCAGGCGCGCTTCGGCCTCTGTAATCTTGGTCTCGATGTCCCGAACCGCGGCGGCGGTCTCGATCAACTGTTGATTGAGCTTGGCGCGGTTCTGGCCGATCGCCGCGATGTCGACCTTCAGCCGCTCCTGAAGTTCGGCGGCGCTCTTCTGCCGCGCCCGCACCGCCTCCAGCTCCTGCTCACGCTGCTTGATATCGTCGGCAGACGGGGCGGCGGCGGAGGGCGCGGGCGTTCCGGCTGCCTGCGCCCTCGCAGCGGATAAAGCCGCGGACGAAACGCCGGCGAGCAGACAGGCCGCAAGGACCAGCACGGCAGACGGCTGTCCGTCGCGCGCGGCCACTTGTCTTGAAACGATGCCTCGTGTCACTTGGGTCAATCGCATGTCAGGCAATCGGCGCTCGTCTGCTTGCACCATGTCGATCCAATCGCGCCGGCATATAACGATCCGTCAAACTCGCCGCCATCGCCATCTGGCTTAGATAGTCAAATCGTCGCTACCGCCTAGCCGCGGTGATAAGGATGGCCGGCCAGGATGGTCGCGGCCCGGTAGATCTGCTCCAGCAACATCACGCGCGCGATCTGATGCGGCCAGGTGACCGCGCCGAACGCGACGCTCAACCTAACCCTGCGCCGCAATTCGGGCGAAAGTCCGTCCGCGCCGCCCACAACAAAAACCGTGTTCGCCACCGACTCATCCCGCCAGCGGCCGAGATGAGCCGCAAATGCGGCGCTGTCGATGTTCTTGCCTCTTTCATCCAGCGCCACCAGAAGCGCTCCCTCCGGGACCAAGGCGAGAATCGAAGCAGCCTCTTCGCGAATGCGTTGTTCGGAATCGCGGGCGCGGCTTTCCGGAATTTCATGGACGTCGAGGCCGCGAAATCCCAGCCTGCGGCCAAGGTCATCGAAGCGTCCGCGATAACGGTCGGAAAGCTCCCGCTCCGGACCCGGCTTGAGACGGCCAATGGCAATGACGGCGAGTCGCATCCGCGCAAGTTACAGCGTTCTCAAGCAGAGCCGCTCCTCGGGTTGATCCGGGAACGGACGTCGCTGGCGTGACGAAAACGCGTCACATCAAAATCATCGAAGGTCACTTTCGATTCCGTCAGAAGCGAAAAACACTCGCTCATTGAATGGAGCGACCCGACCAATTCGCGACGGTGCGCGGTTCAGACCGTCTTCGCCGTCGCCGTGTTTTGTACCCACAACCTCTCCAGATTGTAGAATTCGCGAACCTCGGGCCTGAAGACGTGCAGGATCACATCGCCGGAATCGATGAGCACCCAGTCGCAATTGGGCAGGCCCTCGACATGGACCTTCTTGATCCCGGTTTCCTTAAGGCCCTTGGCGACGTTTTCGGCGACCGCACCGACATGCCGGTTGGACCGGGCGGTCGTAACGACCATGTAGTCCGAAAAAGCCGATTTGCCGCGCAGGTCGATGGTGACCGTATCTTCCGCCTTCATATCATCAAGGCGGGAAAGGATCAGCTTAAGGGTCTCCTCGACGTCGGGCCGCGCCTTTGAGCCGACGGCGTCCGACGAAGCCTTGTCCGCGTCCGACTTGTCTGCGTCCGACTTGACAGTCTTCGATGCCGCTCTCTTCGAAGACGACCTGGACGATGAGGGCCTGGGCGATGAGGGCCTTGGCAATACAGATGCGGTCAGGGACCATTTCCTTTCGCTGTCGGACACGCCGAATCCCAGCGGCGGCCAATGGGCTATATTACGCATGTAGGCGGGAGGGTTTCAATATTCCAGTGGCGCGGCGGCCTCATGTTTCCCGGCCGCGCTTTTCCATGTTCCATCTCCGTTCCGCAGCCCGGTCGAGGACAAACTCGACTTCATTCCGGTGAGGAAGACCCAGGCGGGCGGCGGATGGGTCGCCAGCCGGGTGGCCTCGGCCTCAGGCCGACGCCACCTTGCCAATGCCTGGGCGGCGGGCGCCGCGAGGGCCCGGAAACTCTGCGGCGGGCGGTCGATCACCGCGATCGGCACCTCAGCGGCGATCCGCTGCCAGTTCTCCCAGCGATGGAACTGCGCCAGATTGTCGGCGCCCATGATCCAGACGAAATGCACATTGGCGCACCTGCGCCGCAGATAGGTGATGGTATCGACGGTGTAACGCGTTCCGATGACAGCTTCGAGACAACTGACATCGATCCGCGGATCCCTGGCCGTCGCCCGCGCGGCTGCGGCGCGTTCGGCGAGATCGTACAGCGAGCGCCGATCCTTGAGCGGGTTGCCGGGCGAAACCAGCCACCAGACCCGATCGAGTTTCAGCCGCTTCAAGGCATACAGGCTAACGGCGCGATGCGCGGCATGCGGCGGATTGAACGAGCCGCCGAACAGACCGATGCGCATGCCGTCGGAATGAAGCGGGAGGGCGCGGGAGGAAGCGACTGAACGCAGCCCCAAGTCAGTCTCCGCGCAGGCCGGCACGTGAGCCGCCGTAGCGCCTGCGGTTTGGCAAAAGCATCACGCGCGCCCAAATGACATCGCGCTCACGGCCGGGTCTGTCCGGTGCCGTGAACACGATATTTGAAACTGGTGAGTTGCTCGGCGCCGACCGGCCCGCGCGCATGGAATTTGCCGGTCGCGATGCCGATTTCGGCGCCAAAGCCGAATTCGCCGCCGTCGGCGAATTGCGTCGAGGCGTTGTGCAGCACAATCGCCGAATCCACTTCGTCAAGAAACCTCGCGGCAATCTTTGAATCGTCGGTCACGATCGCATCGGTATGGTGCGAGCCGTGGCGCTGGATATGATCGATCGCCTCGCCAACGCCATCGACGACGCGCGCGGCGATGATCGCAGCCTCATATTCGGTATCCCAGTCGTCATCGGTTGCGGGCTTGACCCGCGCATCGACGCCCTGCACGGCGGCGTCGCCGCGCACCTCGCAGCCCGCATCGATCAACATTTCGACCAGCGGCTTGAGCGCCTTCGCCGCGCCGGCGCGAT
>JBIQHO010000145.1:0-8627 GCA_044508545.1 Bradyrhizobiaceae bacterium
GGAAGGAAGCAGCCCTAACGAGGTCCGGATCGGGTCGCTCGTCAGTCTCCTACCTGTTTTTTGGCGAGCCATGTTTTCGGGAATTCTGCCGGCGCCGGATCGGGCGCGGCCCGAAAGATCGCCCGTTGTTCCGCAAGCCGGCCTCACAGAGAGAAAATTGCGGATCGCTCAATGACCGACGCTGGCCATTCTTCAACGCCTTCCGATGACGCCGCCGGCCAGACCGGCTTCGACAAAGCGCGCGCGTCCGAGCCCGGCGCCGAATATCGCGTGCTGGCGCGGAAATACCGTCCCGCAAGCTTTGACGATCTCATTGGACAGGAGGCGCTGGTGCGCACCGTGTCCAATGCCTTCGAGACCGGACGAATCCCGCAGGCCTGGATCCTCACCGGCGTGCGCGGCGTTGGCAAAACCACCACCGCGCGCATTCTCGCCCGCGCGCTGAACTACGAATTGCCCGATGGCTCGGTGAGCGGACCAAGCATCCGGATGCCGACGCCCGGCGTGCATTGTCAGGCGATCATGGAAAGCCGTCACATCGACGTGCTGGAAATGGACGCCGCCTCCCACACCGGCGTCGACGATGTCAGGCAGATCAACGACAGCGTGCGCTATGCGCCCTCAAGCGCGCGCTACAAGGTCTATATCATCGACGAAGTCCACATGCTGTCGACCGCGGCCTTCAACGCGTTCCTGAAGACGCTGGAGGAGCCGCCGGAGCACGCGAAATTCGTGTTCGCGACCACGGAGATCCGGAAAGTCCCGGTGACGGTGCTGTCGCGTTGCCAGCGTTTCGATCTCCGGCGTGTCGATGCCGACGTCCTGGTGTCGCACCTCGCCAATATCGCGGCAAAAGAGAACGTCGAGGTCGAGCCGGAAGCGCTCGGCATCGTGGCGCGGGCGGCTGAAGGCTCGGTGCGGGATTCGCTGTCGCTGTTCGACCAGGCCATCGCCCACGCCGCCGGCGTGGTGCGGGCCGATGCCGTGCGGCAGATGCTGGGGCTCGCCGACCGCACACGGGTGATCGATCTGTTCGAATCGCTGGCGCGCGGCGATATCGCGCGCGCGTTCGGCGAATTTCGCGACCAGTACGATACCGGCGCCGATCCGGTCGTGGTGCTCAGCGATCTGGCCGAGTTCGTCAACTTCGTCACCCGCATCAAGATCGTCCCCGCGCTCGCCGACAATGTCGCATTCGGCGAGACCGAGCGGCTGCGCGCCCGCGATTTCGCCGCGAAACTGTCGATGCGCGTGCTGTCGCGGATGTGGCAGATGCTGCTGAAGGGCATCACCGAGGTGCAGGGCGCGACGCGGCCGGCGGCGGCGGCCGAGATGGTGCTGGTGCGCATCGCCTATGTCGCGGACCTTCCGACGCCCGACGAAGCGATCCGGATGCTGGACCGAAACGGCGGCGAATCGTCGGTCGCTACCGGAAGCACTGCGCTGCAGAGAACCTCCGGTGCGTCGGTGTCGTCCGTCCAGTCGTCCACTGCCCGCACCGTGTCGGCGCCGCGCGCCGCCGCGGAACCTGTGTCCCGCCCGCAGGCGGTGGCGCCGATGGCCGATCCGGCGGATGCGGCACCCGCGCTGCGGCTGGAGAGTTTTGCCGAACTCGTGGCGCTTGCCGGCGAAAAGCGGGACCTGATCGTCAAGGCCGCGCTCGAGGCCGACATGCGCCTCGTCCGCATGGAAGACGGCCGGCTTGAGGTCGCGCTCGAACGCAGTGCGGCGCGCACGCTGGTGAACGATCTCGGGCGCAAGCTGGAACAGTGGACAGGCCGGCGCTGGACCGTGATCGTCTCCAACGAGCCGGGCCAGCCGACGCTGCGCTCGCAGGCGCTGCTGCAAAAGAACGAGCGCGAGCGGGCCGCCGAGGCCGATCCGCGCGTGAAGGACGTGCTGGCGCGTTTTCCCGGCGCCAGGGTGATCGAGGTGCGAAAGCTCGCATTGTCGCCGCCGGCCCCCGATATCGTTTCCGACGATCCGGCCGATGGATTCGACGGTGGCGACGAATAGCAAAGGAATGTGTGATGGCTGACTTTCTTGGCATGATGAAACAGGCCGCTCAACTGCAATCCAAGATGAAGGCGATGCAGGACGAGCTTGAGCACGTCGAGGTCGAGGGCACGTCCGGCGGCGGTCTCGTCAGGGTGCGGATGACCGCGAAGATGGACGTCAAGGCGGTCTCGATCGATCCGTCGCTGATCAAGCCGGACGAACGTGAAATCCTCGAAGACCTTGTCGTGACCGCGGTCGCCGACGCGCGCCGCAAGGCGGAGGTCGCGATGCAGGAGAAGATGCAGGCGCTGACCGGCGGCCTTGGCCTGCCGCCGGGCCTGGGTTTCACCTGATGGGTGAAACGGAGGGCGCGTGTTGGAATGGGGCCGCTAGAGCGTTTTCGAGCGAAGTGGAATCCGGTTCGCGTGAAGAAAACGCGTCAGACCAAGATGCTAGAGTCTTTCATCGTTTCCATGAAACGGTGAAAGACTCTAGAGCGTTTTCGAGCGAAGTGGCTACCGGTTCGCGTAAAGAAAACGCGTCAGATCAAAAACATGGAGCTCCGCTTCTGATTCCGTCAGAAGCGGACAGGCTCTAGAAGATGTCGTCCGTCACCGGCCCCGAGATCGACCGCCTGATCCAGTTGCTTGCGCGGCTGCCGGGGCTTGGCCCGCGCTCGGCGCGGCGGGCGGCGCTGCATCTGATCAAGAAGCGCGAGGCGCTGATGACGCCGCTCGCAAGCGCGCTTCAGGTTGCGATCGACAGGATCCGGGTCTGCGAGACATGCGGCAACATCGATACCCGCAGTCCCTGCACCGTGTGCACGGATGCGCGGCGCGATCCTTCCATCATCGTCGTGGTTGCGGATGTCGCCGACCTCTGGGCGCTGGAGCGCGCAGGCGCGTCCAGCGGACTCTATCACGTTCTCGGCGGGACGCTGTCGCCGCTTGACGGCGTCGGCCCGCAGGATCTCACCATCGATGCGCTGGTGTCGCGGGCGCACGATCCGCGCGTGAGCGAAATCGTGCTGGCGCTGAATGCGACCGTCGACGGCCAGACCACCGCGCATTACATCACCGATCTCATTGGCGACGCCAATGTGAGGGTAACGCGGCTCGCCCATGGCGTTCCGGTCGGCGGCGAACTCGATTACCTCGATGAAGGGACGCTGTCTGCCGCGATGCGGCAGCGCACGCTGTTTTAGAGTACGTCACACTTTGACGAACGCATCCCGGTTATCCGTCATGGCCGGCATAGCTCTAACCCATCTCAAGGCCGGCGAATTCAAACCCCGGCGCCACCGTGCATCCGACCAAAGTCCAGTCGCCGCTGCTCTCCGCCGCCTGCCAGGCGTGAGCGGGCACGACCGCTTGCGGCGTTTCGCCCGCAGGAAGGTTCGCGCCGAGGCGCACCGTGCGCATGGCGTCGCCCTCGTGGATCTCCAGCACCAACGGGCTGCCGGCATAATAGTGCCAGACCTCTGCCGCATCGATGCGGTGCCGGCGCGAGCGTTCGCCGCGCGTCAGCAGGAAATAGATCGCGGTCGACGCGGCGCGGCCATGCGCCCCAGTCCGGCTGTCGCGAAAAGTCTCGCGATAGTGACCGCCTTCGGGGTGTGGCTTGAGATCAAGCCGCGCGATGATGTCGGCAGCGGAAAGCGCCGTCTCGGCATGCCATAAACTCACGACTTGTTCTTGCGTTCGCGCAGCTCGGCGAAGACGTCGACCCCGCTGGCGCCCTTCATGTGCACCCCGGCGGCAACGGCGGGATCGTCGGCGCGCAGGAACACGTTGGCCTTCTTCTCCTCGCCCATCAGGGTCGGCACCGTCGGCTTGCCCTCGCCGCGCAACTGCGCGACGTCCTCCGCCCGCGCCTTGAGTGCCGGATTGTTCGGTTCGATGGTCAGCGCGAATTTCACGTTCGATGCGGTGTATTCATGCCCGCAATAGAGCCGGAAATCGTCCGGCAGCGCGCGCAGTTTCAGAAGCGAGTCCCACATCATCGGATAGGTGCCCTCGAACACCCGGCCGCAGCCGATCGAGAACAGGGTGTCGGCGGCGAACACCACCTTCTCGTCGTCGAAGACGTAGCTGACGTGGTCCAGCGTGTGGCCCGGCGTTTCCAGCACGCGTCCCAGCAGCGTGCCGACCTTGACGATGTCGCCCTGGCCGACCCGCACATCGACATTGGCGATCGCGCTGTCCTTGTCGTGTGGCCCCACCACCCGGCAGTTGTATTTCTGCTTCAGTTCCGCGATGCCGCCGACATGATCGGCGTGATGGTGGGTGACCAGAATATCGGTCAGCTTCCAGCCGTTATGTTCCAGGGCCTCGATGATCGGCCCGGCCTCCGGCGCATCGATCGCGGCGGTCGCCTTGGTGGCGGGGTCGTGAATCAGGATGCCGAAGTTATCTGTGAGGCAGGTGAAAAGGCGAATTTCGGCGGTCATGTCGTCTCCGTGAGCCCGAGACGTTCAAGCTAGAGCATGATCCCGAAAAGTGGAAACCGATCTTCGGATAAGATCATGCTCGATCAAAAAAATTAACGCCGGGGTCTGGTCAAACGTCGCTAAATCTAACCTAGCATACCCCTATATGCGGTGGAACATGCCGTTAACGCCGGGTTATAATTGCACAAATCGGGCCGGGCCGGGGTGCCGGTCCTGCCGGCAACATGGTAGATATGAGCCATGGCAATCGACGTCATCGACCTTCGCGATTTCTATTCGCAGCGCCTCGGTATCGTGGCGCGGCGGCTGATCAATCGCGGCATTCAGGCGCACTGGCCGAACATGGAAGGTCAGTGCGTGGTCGGCCTCGGCTATCCGACACCTTATCTCGGCCTGTTCCGGGAGGACTGCGAACGCTGCATCGCCTTCATGCCGGCGGCGCAGGGCGTGTTGAAATGGCCGACGGCGCGGCCGGCGCTGGCGAGCCTCGTCAACGAGTTTTCGTTGCCGTTGCAGGACGCGGCGGCGGACCGGATCCTGCTGGTTCATGCGCTGGAAATGTCGGACGATCCGGAAAATCTGCTGCGGGAGGTGTGGCGCGTTCTCTCGCCGTCGGGCCGCATGATGGCCGTCGTTCCCAATCGCCGCGGTATCTGGACCCGCACCGACACCACGCCGTTCGGCCACGGCCGGCCCTATTCGCGCTCGCAGATCACCCAGCTGCTGCGGCAGACATGGTTTACGCCGTCGGCCTGGGGCGAGGCGCTGTTCGTGCCGCCGATCAATGGCGGCTGGTTCCTGCGCTCGGCGGCAGCGTGGGAGCGCGTCGGCGCGGCGCTGTCGCTGCCATTCGCCGGCGTCCATATCGTGGAGGCGACCAAGCAGGTCTATCGCCCGATCGCCGCGAAGCGGGAGCACAGCCGGCTGATCCCGGTTCTGCCGCCGGTGCTCGCACCGTCCTCGTGCAGCACCGAGGAGTGATATCCGATTGCGGGTTCCGGGCGCGTCCGCCCTTCCGGAGTTGGAAGGGGGAGGGTGTGGGTTATTCGTTGCCGGGGTTGAAGTCCTCGCCGGGGACGGACGGCTGCGCCATGCCGTCCTGACGCGGAGCGTGCGGGCGGCGGCGCCGGCGTGGCGGGAAGCGGTCGTTGCGCTCGCCGCCCTGATGGCCGTTGCCTTCGAACCGGCCGCCATTCACCTGGGGCTGTGCTCCCGTGATGAACGACGGAAGGCGATCGACGCCGCCATTGTCAGCGGGCTGCATCGCCGGCTGCGGCTGATATTGCGGCTGCGGTTGGCGGTGTTCGCGGGGTTGCGGCTGGTCGCGCTGAAAGGGTTGAGGATCGCGCTGGTGATTGTCGCGCGGCTGCTGGACCGGAATGAAGCCGGGCTCCGCCCCGAAATTCGAGAAGTTTTCGCTCTCGTCGTCGCCTGCATCATCGCTCGCCTCGACGTCGATCCGGGGCTGCTGCTGCTGCTGCGGCTGGCTCTGGCGAAACTGCTCCTGCGCCGCGGCGATCAGGCGGAAATAGTGCTCGGCATGCTGATAGTAGTTCTCGGCCGCCACGGGATCTCCGGACGAGCGCGCATCGCGGGCGAGCTGGACGTATTTCTCGGCGACGTGAGAGGCGGTGCCGCGGATCTTGATGTCGGGGCCGTTGGATTCGAAAACCCGCGTCATCGGGTTCTGGCCGCGCCGGTTGTTATTGTTATTATTGTTGTTCCGGTTACGCATCCGCTTGTTGTTATTCTGACCGTTTCTCATGTCCCGCCTTCGATTACCAGCCTTGAAGTTTCGCCCTTGAGGAATTGCCTTGTCGTTTTGTATTTATTGTCGTTTTGACTTTAATTGCCGCCGACTGGCCTGTGCGGCGCGCACGCACGCCACGTCTTGCACGTCGTTTTCTTCCATGTCGGTTTCGCCGATCGTCGGGTTCAGCAAAGACGCGTTTCCGGCACGTCGGCAGGCGCGCCGCACCGCACGGCTACATCATCCAGCCAGAGACACAAAACTCCGGTTTTCTCTCGTGAGTCTTCAAGCGCAGTATCAGGCTTTCGTTCGCTTCATGGTCGCAAGCAACGTAGCTCTCGGCCAACGCGCTTGATATGACCTGCCCTTAAGAACCGTTCACTCGGGTCGGTTCTCGTTCGAGAACGCCAGGCTCACCTGCAGGAGTATTGCGGGGCCAGCAACCCGGGATCGTGTTGATTTGGAAGGTAGTCGCTCCGGAGGGATATTCCAAGTGGTTTTTTACGACCCAATTGGGCTTTACGAGGGCGATTTTCGGGCTATGACGGCGCGGCCGATGCCCGCGAGGTCGGTCTTGGGGGGGCTCGCGACCGTTAACCCTGCTGCCGCGACCAGTCGGACAACGTCGCCGGCCTGCCCCTGTCCCACCTCCAGAACGAGGAGGCCGTGGGACGATAGCAGCCTTTCGGCCTGCGGCGCGATCCGGCGATAGGCTTTGAGCCCGTCGTCGCCGCCATCCAGCGCGAGATGCGGATCGTGATCGCGCACCTCCGGCGCGAGAGACGCGATATCGGCCCTGCGGACATAGGGCGGGTTCGAGACCATCAGGTCAAACGAGCCGGTCAAGCTTTCTGCGTAGTCACAGAGTATGAAGTCCGCGCGTGGCACGACACCGAGGGCTTGCGCATTAGCCTTGGCCGTGTCGAGCGCGGCCGCGCTCAGATCGGTGCCGACGCCGGTGGCATTGGGCAGTTCGCTCAGCAATGCGAGCAGGATCGCGCCGCTGCCGGTGCCGAGATCGGCGATGCGGAGCGATGCCTTCGCGCGGCCTTCTGCGCGCAGGATGTCGAGCGCAGCCTCGACCACGGTTTCGGTATCCGGCCGCGGCACCAGCGTCTCCGCCGACAGCTTGAGCGGCAGCCCCCAGAATTCCTTCGTTCCGAGAATGCGCGCCACCGGCTCGCCGGTGAGGCGGCGTTGCGCGAAGGCATCGAGGCGTGCCGCGTCTTCCCGCGTAAGTTGGCGTGAGCCGTGCGCGATCAAGCCGGTAAGATCGAAGCCCAGCACTGCGCCGGTCAGCATTCGGGCGTCGAGTGCGGCGCTGTCGATTCCGGCGGCCTCGAATCGCGCCGCCAGCGCGCGGCGCGCCGTCTCGATGCTTTGTCCGGCCACTGAATCGGTCACGCGCCGCCTTCGGCGGCAAGCTGAGCCGCCTGGTGCTCCGTGGTCAGCGCGTCGATCAGTTCGTGCAGCGCATCGCCGGCGATCACCTGCGGCAGCTTGTAGAGCGTCAGGTTGATGCGGTGATCGGTGACGCGGCCTTGCGGAAAATTGTAGGTGCGGATGCGCTCGGACCGGTCGCCCGATCCGACCTGATCCTTGCGGTCGGCGGAGCGCGCGGCATTGATGCGCTGCCGCTCGGCGTCGTAGATGCGCGAGCGCAGGATGTTCATCGCCGATGCCCGGTTCTTGTGCTGGGAGCGGCTGTCCTGCATGTTGACGACGATACCGGTCGGGATGTGGGTGATCCGGATCGCGGACTCCGTCTTGTTGACGTGCTGGCCTCCCGCGCCCTGCGCGCGCATGGTTTCGATGCGAAGATCGTCGGGCTTGATCTCGACGTCCACCTCTTCGGCCTCCGGCAGAACCGCCACCGTCGCCGCCGACGTATGGACGCGTCCCTGCGTTTCGGTATCGGGCACGCGCTGCACCCGGTGCACGCCGGATTCGAACTTCAACTTGGCGTAGGCCCCGCGGCCCCGCACCTCGGCGACGATTTCCTTGTAGCCGCCCATGGTGCCCTCGCTCGCCGACACCACCTCCACCTTCCAGCCCTGCAAGCCCGCGAAGCGCTCGTACATGCGAAACAGATCGCCCGCGAACAGCGAGGCTTCGTCGCCGCCGGTGCCGGCGCGGATTTCGAGCATCACGTTGCGCTCGTCCATCGCATCTTTTGGCAGAAGGGCGATTCGGATCTTCTGGGCGAGTTCATCGCCTTGCGCTTCCAGCGCCGGGCGCTCGGCTTCCGCCATCGCCCGCATCTCGGCGTCGGTGGCGGGATCGGCGATCATGGCGTCGATGCCGGTGATCTCGGCCTTGACCGCGCGCCAGTTCTTCACCGCCTCGACGACAGGATTGAGTTCGGCCAGTTCGCGCGTCATCTGCACGTATCTGTCGGCGCTGACCTGACTCAGCAGCTCGCTTTCGAGC
>JBIQHO010000146.1:0-8586 GCA_044508545.1 Bradyrhizobiaceae bacterium
GGGGGCCCGGCAGGTCTTCTGGCGCGGCGCGTGCCTCAGCGGGCACCGGATTGACGATGAGCCGCCGATCCGGGCCATTCGCCGCAGCAAGTCCTGTTTTCGAGGAGGACTTAACCCCCCGTTAACCGGATTGTCCTGCACTTTAAGGCAGCCCTTAATGATTTAGCGCGAAAGATAAGCGAGCAAAGGCTCGCGCGGCCGCGTGCAGGATTCGTGTCTGGTTGATGAGTACCCCCGCCGATAAACCTGAAGTCGCCCAGGTTCCGGTCGCGCCCGCGATTGTACCTTCCGCACGCCATCGGCGCGCCGCCACGCAGCGGGTCCGCGAAGCACGCGACCGCTTGACCTCGACCAGCGGAACACGCCCGGCGTTCGATCACGAACTGCTTCGGCAATATGCGCAAACGCGACTGTCGGCCTCGTTCGTGGTGATGCTGCTCGTGGTCGCCGCCGGCGTGCTGTTCGGCTTCCGGATCGAGCCCGCCACGGCTGCGGCATGGACATTCGTGATGCTCTGCGTCCATGGCCTCATCATCTACAACTGCAACAATTTCCTCAACGAGACCTCGCCCCACAACAGCACGCGCCGATGGCGCGCGCGCTTCATCCTGCTCGATCTCCTGTATGGTCTGTGCTGGATGACGATCCTGGTTCAGCCTTCCGGTTCGAACCTGGTTGCCAACACCCTGATGATGTTCCTGATGCTGCTGATCGTGGCGGTATCGAGCATGCTTGCCGCCAGCCTGCCCATTGCCGCGCTTGCCGCGACCGCTCCCGTGACAACGGCGGTCGCGCTGAAGTTTGCAATCGCGGGCACCTTCAATGACTACATCCTGGCTGTTCTCGCGCTGGCCGCGGAAGGATACTTCGCATTGCTCGCGCATCGCCTGCATTCCACCACGCTGGCGACACTTGAAGCACGCGCGGAGAAGGATGCCCTGATCGCCGAACTCGAGCAGGCCAAGGCCATTTCCGATGAAGCGCGGCATCGCGCGGAATCGGCCAATGTCGCAAAATCGCGATTTCTCGCTCAGATGAGTCACGAGCTGCGGACGCCGCTCAACGCCATCCTCGGATTTTCCGAGGTGATGAAGAGCGAGATTTTCGGCAAACATGCGGTCCCGGCCTACAAGACCTATTCGGCTGACATCCATAATTCCGGTGTTCACCTGCTGAACCTGATCAACGAGATCCTCGACCTCTCGCGGATCGAGGCCGGCCGCTATGAACTCAACGAAGAAGCAGTGTCGCTGGTCCACGTCGTCGAGGACTGCCATCACCTCCTGAAGCTGCGGGCGTCCAGCCGCGGCATCACCATTCACGAGATGTTCGAGCAAGGCATGCCGCGAATCTGGGGCGACGAGCGCGCCACGCGCCAGATCGTGCTCAACCTGTTGTCGAACTCGATCAAGTTCACGCCACAGGGCGGGGAGATCTGGCTCAAGGTCGGATGGACCGCATCCGGCGGGCAGTACCTCAGCGTCAAGGATAACGGCTCGGGGATCGCTGAAGACGAGATCCCGATCGTGCTGGCGTCATTCGGACAAGGGTCGAATTCGATCAAATCGGCCGAGCAAGGCGCGGGCCTCGGCCTGCCGATCGCAAAAAGCCTGATCGACATGCACGGCGGCACGTTCACCCTGCGGTCCAGGCTCCGCATCGGCACCGAGGTCATCGTCACTTTTCCGCCTGAGCGCGTGATGTCCGCTCTGGCGCCGATGGCGGAGGATGCTCCGCCGCTTCAACCCGAACGAGCAGCCGATCGCGCGGCGGAGGAGAGACGCCACCTGCGGAACAAGCCGATCATGAACGCCGGCACGGGTCTTTAGACAAGGGCCGGGCCAGCGCATGACCGATCGTCGTCATCCCGAATGAGCATCGAGACGCCCATGCCGAGCTTCTTGAATCAACCAGCCCTAACCAAAAACCTGGATCAGGATGATTCTGGATCGAATCGATACAAAGCCGTGAACGCGATCGATTCTGATATTCCACAACGGGATGCGGACGAAAAATCGCCGCGCACTTTCCCTCTTTCAGATCCGGCAGGTGCGCTGTGATCCGTCTCCTGCTGGTGCTGGGCATGCTGGCGGCGACGGCGGGAACCGTGGTCGCCTATGGTGATCCCGCGCGGATATCGGCCGCAGGACGTCTGGTCTCGACCATGCTGCGCAAGGCCAGCGCGGGAACCGAGCGCAGCGTCCAGATTCCCCGTGCCCAGAACGGCGATTTTACGCTGCACGCCAAGATCAACGGCGTGAAAACGGCGATGATCATCGACACCGGCGCAACCTCCGTCGTCCTTACCTACGAGACCGCGAAAGCGGCGGGGTTACCGTTGGAATTGCTGAACTACGACGTCGACGTCGAGACGGCTGGCGGGCGGGCGCGTGCAGCGCGGCTGACGCTCGACCGGCTTGCAGTCGGAAAGCTCGTCGAGCGATCCGTGCCCGCGCTCGTTGTGCCGCGCGGCCAGATGAAAACCAACCTTCTGGGGATGAGTTTCCTCAACCGGCTCGAAAGCTGGGAAGTTCGCGCGGATCGATTGATGCTGCACGGCTATCCTTAAAAGACTGCATGTGCAGCGTTTGACAACGCATGGCGTAGTTCTCGTCCGAGACGCGCCACCCGGGAAATTCCCCTGTCAGGATGGCAATCCTTGCCAGCGAGAACATCGCGACGGCCCGCTCAAAAGGAGGCGCCGGCGGAGCGAGAGCCGCCGGCGCGGTCGACAAGCGATCCCTGCGGAAGATCCCTGTGTCGACGAAGGTGGCAGGGCGGTCATCTCCGACCGCTGTGGGTCAAGCCACCTTGAACTGTCTTGCGATCGCCACTTTCCAGAACGATGGACCATGCAATAGGCCACCGGGAACGAGCTTGCCTTCGGCCGATCCTCGAATCCAAGGCTCCAAAGAATCACCCTGACGAACTGAATACTCGCTCGATTAAGATGCATAGTCAATCTATCTTTTTAACTATTAGCAAAACCCCCGACAATCGCCGCACGGCATGCGCTGAGCTGGAGGGCATCATTGTCGGAGTTCGGATCGACCGGATCAGCCCGCCTGCCGGACGGCGCGCTGAGCCATGACCTTGACCAGATTGGCGCGATAGGCCGCCGATCCGTGAATGTCGGCGATCATGTCCGTATCCGCAATCCTGATCGCGTCCAGCGCCGATGGAGACCAATCGGCCCTCAGCGCCGCCTCGATCGCGCCGACGCGCATCACGCCATTCTGCGACGCGCCCGTCGCCGCCGCGCGCACGTCGCCGGCTTTGGTCCTGGCGACGAATACGCCCGTCAGCGCGAAGCGCGAAGCCGGATGACGCATCTTGGCGTAGCCGGCTCTTTCCGGAATCGGGAAAGCGATTTCGGTGATGATCTCGCCGTCTTCCAGCGCCGTCGTGAACAGTCCCTTGAAGAAATCATCGGCTGCGATCGACCGTTTGCTGGTTTTCACGGTCGCGCCGAGCGCCAGAACGGCGGCCGGATAGTCGGCGGCCGGATCGTTGTTGGCAATCGATCCGCCGATGGTGCCGCGATAGCGAACCGCCGGATCGCCGAGCAACGAGGTCAGATGCACCAGCGCCGGAATCGCCTTGTTCACGTCGGCGCTGGTCATGATGTCATAATAGGTCGTCGCCGCCCTGATCGTGAGCGTGTCGCCGGACGCCTCCACGCCGATCAGTTCCCTGATTCCGGCAAGATCGATCACGTCGGAGGGAGCCGCGAGCCGCTGCTTCATCACCGGCAGCAACGTGTGCCCGCCGGCGAGATATTTCGGATCGGAAGCCTTGGCGAACAGCGAAACGGCTTCGTCGATGCTGGCGGGACGGTGATAGGTGGTCTGATACATGGCCGCGTCTCCCTGCCCGCCGTTCAGCCGTGGATCGCGTGCCAGACGCGGTCTGGCGAAGCGGGCATTGCGAGATCGTTGTTGCCGATGGCGTCGGTGATGGCGTTGATGACGGCGGCAGATGCGCCGATCGCGCCGGCCTCGCCGCAACCCTTCACGCCGAGCGGATTGCCGGGACACTCCGTCATGGTGTGCTGAATGTTGAAGGACGGCAGATCCTCGGCGCGCGGCATCGCATAGTCCATGAACGAGGCGGTGAGCAACTGACCGTTCTCGTCATAGACCGCATGCTCCAGCAGCGCCTGACCGATGCCCTGCGCGAGGCCGCCATGGACCTGCCCTTCGACGATCATCGGATTGATGAGACGGCCGAAGTCATCCGCCGCGACGAAGCTGACGAACGAGGTCTTGCCGGTGTCGGCGTCAACCTCGACCTCGCAAATGTAGGCGCCCGCGGGAAACGTGAAGTTGGTCGGATCGTAGAACGCGCTCTCCTTCAGCCCCGGCTCCATGCCGTCGGGCAGGTTGTGCGCGGTGTAGGCGGCGAGCGCGACCATCGGCAGCGCGATCGCCTTGTCGGTGCCTGTCACCTTGAACTGGCCTTCCTCGATGACGATGTCGTTTTCCGACGCCTCGAGCTGATGCGCGACAATCTTCTTCGCCTTGGCCTCTACCTTCTCCATCGCCTTGACAATGGCCGACAGGCCGACCGCAGCCGAGCGCGAGCCGTAGGTGCCCATGCCGAACTGCACCTTGTCCGTATCGCCGTGCACGATCTGAACCTGATCGATCGAAATCCCGAGCCGGCCGGCGACCACTTGCGCGAATGCCGTCTCGTGCCCCTGGCCGTGACTGTGCGATCCAGTGAGGACCTCGATAGTACCCACCGGATTGACCCGCACCTCCGCGGATTCCCATAAACCGACGCCGGCTCCGAGGCTGCCGACGGCTTTTGACGGCGCGATGCCGCAGGCTTCGATGTAGCAGGACACGCCGATGCCGCGCAGCCTGCCCTCGCTCTTCGCCTTGGCCTTGCGCGCCGCGAACCCGGCATAATCGATCGCCTTCATGGCCGCATCGAGCGACGCGTGAAAGTCGCCGATGTCATAAGCCATGATGACCGGCGTCTGATGCGGAAACTGGGTGATGAAGTTCTTGCGCCGCAGTTCGGTCGGATCGACCTTGAGCTGGCGCGCCGCGGTTTCCATCAGCCGCTCGACAACATAACTCGCCTCGGGCCGGCCCGCGCCGCGATAGGCGTCCACCGGCGCGGTGTTGGTATAGACGCTGATCACCTCGGCGAAGATGTTGGGAATGTCGTACTGGCCCGACAGCAGCGTGGCGTAGAGATAGGTCGGCACTGACGAGGAGAACAGCGACATGTAGGCGCCGAGATTGGCATGGGTCTTGACGCGCAATGCCGTGATCCTGTTGTCCTTGTCGAACGCCATCTCGGCCCTGGTCAGATGATCGCGGCCGTGCGCGTCGGTGAGGAATGACTCGGTGCGGTCGGCGGTCCATTTCACCGGGCGGCCGGTTTTCTTCGCGGCCCACAGCGCCACCATCTCCTCGGGATAGATGAAGATTTTCGAGCCGAACCCGCCGCCCACGTCCGGCGCGATCACGCGCAGCTTGTGCTCCTGCGCGATATTGTAGAACGCCGAGAGCACGAGCCGCGCCACATGGGGATTCTGCGAGGTGGTATAGAGCGTGAAGTGCTCCTCCGCCGGATCGTACTCGGCGATCGCGGCGCGCGGCTCGATCGCATTGGGCGTCAGACGATTGTTGGTGATGTCGAGCGAAACCACATTCGCGGCCGCCTTGAAGGCCGCGTCGGTCGCGGCTTCATCGCCGAGCGTCCAATCGAAGATCACATTGCCCGGCGCCTCCGGATGAAGCTGCGGCGCGCTGCTTGCGACCGCCTCGCGCATATCGACGACGGCGGGAAGCTCCTTGTAAGTCACGACAACAGCCTCGGCCGCGTCGCGCGCCTGGTTGCGCGTCTCGGCGATGACGACGGCAACGGCCTGCCCGACGAAGCGCACGGTCTCCGGCGCCATCGCGGGCCACGCCCCCATCTTCATCGGTGAGCCGTCCTTGGAATGGATCATCCAGCCGCAGATCAGGTTGCCGATCTTGTCGTCGACCAGCTCCCTGCCGGTCAGGACGGCAACCACCCCCGGCATCGCAAGCGCCGGCGCGGTGTCGATCGCGGTCACCTTGGCGTGGGCGTGGGGGCTGCGCACGAACGCCGCATAGGTCATGCCATGCAGGCGGATATCATCGACGTAGCGGCCCCTGCCGGTGATGAAGCGCTTGTCTTCCTTGCGCAGCGCGCGGGCGCCGATTCCCTCGATTCCCATCATTCGCTCCCTTCGGAGTGATGTCGCGCCTCTTCCATCGAATCCGGCGCGACCAGAGTTTCCCGAGCGGCCTCTCCGGGCGGTTATTCCGCGGCCTGCGCCGCTGCCATCCGGCCGGCGGCATCGAGCACCGATTTGACGATGTTATGATAGCCGGTGCAGCGACAGATATTGCCTTCAAGCTCCTGGCGCAGGATGTCCTCGGTCATCCCCGCGCCATGGCGGCGCACGATGTCGATCGAGGCCATGATCATGCCGGGCGTGCAGAAGCCGCACTGGAGTCCGTGATTATCGCGGAACGCCGCCTGCATCGGATGCAGTTCGTCGCCGTTGGCAATGCCTTCGATGGTCGTGATGCTCGTGCCGTTGGCTTGCCCGACCAGAACCGTGCAGGACTTGACCGCACGGCCGTCGATATGAACGGTGCATGCGCCACACTGGCTGGTATCGCAGCCGACATGGGTGCCGGTCAGTCCCAGATGGTCGCGCAGCAGGTGAACGAGAAGCGTCCGGTCTTCGACGTCGACAGAGACCGGTTTGCCATTGACGGTCAACCTGATCGTAGACACGGGATCCTCCGAGGCGGTTTATCCATCGACTGAATAGAACCACGGCCGGGAAACTTTGTAACTCCGATTTTCGTCCTATGCCCTTCGCCCCATGTAGGGTTGTCCCGCCTGTTGTGCAGGGTACGCGCCCTGCACGGTCATGTGATGATCGCGGCGCGTATCCAAAACACAAGAGACCCAAAGCACAGGGGCCCCGAAGGGCCCCTGCATCACACCGCGTCTTTCGCAGCCTTCACGGGCCGCGCCCTGACAATCTTTCGGGCCGGCTTCGCCTTGAAGGTCATCGGCTCGCCGGTGAACGGGTTGGTGCCCTTGCGCGCCTTGGTCGCCGGCTTCTTGATAACCACGAATTTCGCAAAGCCCGGCAGCATGAAGGTGCCGGTCTTCTTGAGTTCCTTGTAGCCCGTGGTCGCAAGCGCCTCGAGAACGCCCTTTACGTCCTTCTTCGATAATCCGGCCTGAGCCGAGACTTTCTCAACGAGCTGCGATTTCGTCATCTGGGTTGCCATCATCGATCCTGTCTGTTGATTCGGCCCGGAGAACAATATTTCGAAATCCAGCCAAAAAAACACGCCTTATGGGATTTATAACAGCTTACTTCGAGCGCCCCGGCCGCGCCCGGCGTGCAGCCCCGCCCAAATCCAGGGCAGCGGCCGGTTATTGCCCTACGCCTGGATAAATCGTGCTATGCGCCGACGATGAGGAATCTCTTCCGCATAGGCGTTTTCATCCTGATCGCGGCAGTCATCTTCGCGACGCTTGGGCCGCCGCGCTATCGCCCGCACGCCCCGCTCGGACAGGGCGGTGAACATGCCCTCGCCTTTATTCTGGTTGGTCTCGCCGCCGGCCTGGCATTCCCGCGGCGACGCCTGCTCGTCGTGGCGCTATCCGTCATTCTGATCGGCCAGATCGAGATCATGCAACTGTGGGCGCCCGGCCGCCATATGCGGCTGGGGGATTTTCTGGTCGATGCCGCGGCGGCGTCCATCGGCGTTGCCGCCGCTGCCGCGATCGGCTGGTTTGCCGCACGATGGAGCGGATCAAGGTCCTGATGAGCCCTGAGCGGGCGGCTCAACCCGCAGCTCCTCGGCGCACCCTGAAATCGGAACAATTCGCAACAATGAACCAGGGCGCAAGCGGATAGCGATGGCGTGACCGCGCGCGCTTTTATCCAAGGTGGCGGGCTGCTAAACCTGCGCGGATGCCACGCTCCGCCTCCAACTCCAAGACAAGAGTCGCCGCCGTCTCCATCGTCGCCAGCGCCAGCATGGCGGCGGTCAAGTTCGTGGTCGGCGTGGCGATAGGAAGTCTGGCGCTGATTTCCGAGGCGCTGCACAGTTCGGTCGATCTCGTCGCCACGGTCGCAACCTGGATCGTGGTGCGGATTTCCGACCGTCCCGCCGATGACGAACATCACTACGGCCACGGCAAGATCGAAAGCCTCTCGGCCCTTGGCGTCATCGCCCTACTCTATGTGCTTGCAGGCGGCATCGTGGTGCAGGCCTACGCCCACTTGCGCGACGGAGTGCCGCCACCGACGCTCTCCGCCATTCCCTTCGTCGTGCTGGCGGTCGACATCGCCGTCAATTTCTGGCGTGCCCGTGCGCTGCACCGGACCGCGCTCGACACCCACAGTCAGGCGCTGGAAGCCGACGCCCTGCACTTCGCTTCCGACGTCCTCGGATCGGTCGCCGTCATTATCGGGCTTGCGCTGTCCGGACTGGGCTATGCGTGGGGCGATCCCGCGGCTGCGATCGGCGTCGCTCCGGCCGCCTCGGCCGCACTGGCGCAGTCCGG
>JBIQHO010000147.1:0-8558 GCA_044508545.1 Bradyrhizobiaceae bacterium
CGAGTTTCATCGTTCCGGCGATCGTCGATCGCGGCGATGTCGTGGTGGCGGTCGGCACCGGCGGTGCCTCGCCTGTGGTGGCGCGCCGCGTGCGCGAGCGCGTCGAGGCGCTGTTGCCGGCGCGGATCGGCGATCTCGCGGCCCTGATCGGGCGCTGGCGCAAGCCGGTGCACGGTCGCATTGCTCATGCGCCGTTGCGTCGCCGCTTCTGGGAGCGTGTCGTCGACGGTCCGATCGGCGCTTTGGTTCTCGCCGGCCGCTCAGACGAGGCCGAAGGCGCGCTGACAGCGATCGCCGATCCATCTGCATACGCGGGCGAACAGGCATCGCGGCAGGCCGAAGGTCATGTCACGCTGGTCGGCGCCGGGCCGGGCGATCCGGATCTGCTCACTGTCAAGGCGCTGCGTGCCTTGCAGGACGCCGACATCGTCTTCTATGACGAACTGGTTTCGCCGGAAGTCCTCGATCGCGCCCGCCGCGACGCCGCGCGCGTCCCGGTGGGGCGCCGCGTCGGCAAGCCCGGCATCGGCCAGGATGCGATCAACCGCCTGCTGATCGATGCGGCGAAGTCGGGGCAGCGGGCCGTCCGCCTCAAGGGCGGCGATCCCTTCATTTTCGGGCGCGGCGGCGAAGAGGTCGAGGCCTTGCGCGAGGCCGGTGTCGCCTGTTCGGTGGTTCCGGGAATCACGGCCGCGCTCGGCGCGGCTGCGGAATCGGAAGTGCCGCTGACCTTCCGTCACGAGGCGCTGCGCGTCACCTTCCTCACCGCACACAAAGCGCGGGATGCGGAGGGCGTGGACTGGTCGGCGCTGACCGACCGGAAGATGACGGTCGTCGTCTACATGGGAATCACGGCGGCCGACGCGATTTGGTCCGGCCTGCTCGCGGCCGGACGTTCGCCGGAAACGCCGGTCGGCGTGTTCGCGCGCGCCACTCGCCCTGAGGCGAAAGCCGTCGTCGGCAAGTTGGATTGCCTGCCCGCGCTGGTTCGCCGGATCGACGGCGGCCCCGCGATTCTCGTGATCGGCGACGTGGTTTCGCGCTCCGCGCCGTGGCGCAATTCAAACCTGAATTCGCTGTTGCAGACATTCCAGATGGCCGCCGAATGACGTCTTCGCCCGACAACAAAAGTACCGCGGCAAGCGCGGCGATACGGCCGCCATTGACGAACGCGGCTCTGGCGTTGCCTTCGGCGTCGGCGCTGAACGGTTCGCTTCGCGACGCCTCGCCTGTGGAGGTGATCGCCGCGGCGCTGCGCGCGATCGGGCGTGACCGGCTGGCGCTGGTGTCGTCATTTGGTACAGAGTCGGCGGCGCTTCTGAAGGTGATGGCGGACGTCGATCCGGCCATTCCCGTGATCTTCCTCGACACCGGATGGCTGTTCGAGGAAACGCTCGCCTATCGCGACACGTTGATCGCCGCGCTCGGGTTGAAAGACGTCCGCTCCATTCAACCGTCCGAGGATGCGTTGAAGAGCGAGGACCCCGATCGCGAGTTGTGGTTCACCGATCCGGACGCCTGCTGCCGCATCCGGAAAGTGGAGCCGCTGGCGCGCGCGCTGACCTCCTTCGACGCCTGGATCAACGGCCGCAAGCGGTTTCAGGGTGGCCTGCGCGCCGACATTCCGGTGGTCGAGGATGACGGCGCGCGGCTGAAATTCAATCCGTTCGCGAACGTCTCGCGCGCCGACATCGAGGCGATCTATGCGTCGGCGAAGCTGCCGCCGCATCCGCTTGTCGCATCGGGATTCCTGTCCGTCGGCTGCATGCCATGCACCTCGCGCGCGACCACGGACGAGGGAGCCCGCGCCGGCCGCTGGCGCGGCAGAGCCAAGACGGAATGCGGCATCCACACGATGAAGACTTCGTAGTGGAATGACCCTGCGCCGCCGCAAACATTGAAATGTGGTTTCGTTGACTTGAAGCTGCCGTTTGACGAGTTTCATGGGTCCGCGGCGATGATCGCGCGAGCGGGCCTTATGGAGATGAAAATGCTTCGTCGTAGCTTTATGGTCTTGGCCGGATTGATCTGGGCCGGCTCGGCATACGCGGCCGACGTCTCGCTGTTGAATGTCTCGTACGATCCGACACGTGAACTCTATGTCGATTTCAACAAGGCGTTCGCCGCGGCTTACCAGAAAGAAACCGGCAAGAGCGTCGAGATCAAGCAGTCCCACGGCGGGTCCGGAAAGCAGGCGCGCTCCGTGATCGACGGTTTGCAGGCGGATGTGGTCACGCTGGCGCTCGCCTATGATATCGACGCCATCGCCGAGCGCGGGCTGCTGGCCAGGGACTGGCAGAAGCGGTTGCCGCAGAACTCCTCGCCCTATACGTCGACGATCGTCTTCCTTGTGCGCACGGGCAATCCCAAGGGCATCAAGGACTGGGACGATCTGATCAAGCCGGGCGTCAGCGTCATCACGCCGAATCCGAAGACCTCCGGCGGCGCGCGCTGGAATTATCTGGCGGCGTGGGGCTATGGGCTGAAGAAATTCGGTGGAGAGGACAAGGCAAGACAATTTGTCGCCGATATCTACAAGCACGTTCCGGTGCTCGATACCGGCGCGCGCGGCTCGACCGTCACCTTCGTCGAGCGCGGCGTTGGCGATGTGCTGCTCGCCTGGGAGAACGAAGCCTTTCTCGCGCTCAAGGAATTCGGAAAGGACAAGTTCGAGATCGTGGTGCCGTCGGTCTCCATTCTGGCGGAGCCGCCGGTTGCTATCGTCGACAAAGTGGTGGACAGGAAAGGAACGCGCGCCGTCGCCGAGGCCTATCTGAAGTACTGGTACACTGCGGACGCCCAGGAGATCGCGGCGCGCAATTTCTACCGTCCGACCGATCCCGAGATCATCAAGAAGTATGCCGATGCTTTTCCCAAGGTTGAATTGTTCAAGATCGATGATGTGTTCGGCGGCTGGACCAAGGCGCAGAAGGTCCATTTCGGCGAGGGCGGCATCTTCGATCAGATCTACCAGAACTGATGCGACGGGGCGGAGCGGGGCGACGTGAAAGGAGGATCGGGACGACGACGGACCTTGCCGGGCTTCGGCCTCACCATGGGGCTGACGCTGACATGGCTTTCGATCATCATCCTGATTCCCCTTGCGGGCCTGTTTCTCAAGTCGTTCGAATTGAGCCTTGCCCAGTTCGTTGACATCGTCACCAGCCGGCGAACGTTGAACGCGCTGAAGATTTCATTCGGGCTCGCGTTTCTCGCCGCGCTCGTCAACCTGGTGATGGGCGGCATCATCGTCTGGGCGCTGGTCCGTTACCGCTTTCCAGGTCGCCGCATCTTCGATGCGATTGTCGACGTGCCGTTCGCGTTGCCGACCGCCGTTGCGGGGATCGCGCTGACGACGCTGTTCGCGCAGAACGGCTGGCTCGGCGCGCCGCTGGCCGGGCTCGGCATCAAGGTGTCGTTCACGCCGCTCGGCATCTTCGTCGCGATGGTGTTTATCGGCATTCCCTTCGTGGTTCGCACCGTGCAGCCGGTGCTGATCGATCTCGATCCGGAGATCGAGGAAGCGGCCGCGAGCCTCGGCGCCAACCGCTGGCAGACGGTGTCCCGCGTCATTCTGCCGAGCCTTTTGCCCGCGCTGCTGACGGGCTTTGCGCTCGCATTCGCGCGCGCGGTCGGTGAATATGGTTCGGTGATCTTCATCGCCGGCAACCTGCCGAACGTGTCGGAGATCGCGCCGCTGCTGATTGTGATCCGGCTGTCCGAATTCCGCTATGCCGATGCCACCGCCATCGCCGTCGTGATGCTGCTGGTGGCGTTCCTGGTCATCTTCGCCGTCAACCGGATGCAGCGCTGGGCGCAACTGCGCGTTCCGGCGCATTGAGAGGCGACGTCGATGCCCAAACCCGCGATCGCGGTGCCGCTGGAGCGGACCGACGCCCGTTCTGAGCCGCGCTGGGTGCGTGGTCTGCTGATCGGCTTCACCATCCTGTTTCTCACGGTATTCATCGTGCTGCCGCTGGTGATTGTGTTCGCGGAAGCATTCGCCAGAGGGACGCACGCCTATCTCGCCGCGCTTGCCGATCCGGAAGCCCAGTCGGCGATCAAGCTGACATTGATAGTCGCCGTGATCTCGGTTGGCCTCAACCTGGTGTTCGGGCTGATCGCCGCCTGGGCGATCGCCAAATTCGAATTCCCGGGAAAGACGCTCCTGATCTCGTTGGTCGACCTGCCGTTCTCGGTGAGCCCTGTCATCTCCGGCCTGGTGTTCGTGCTGCTGTTCGGTGCGCAGGGTTTTCTCGGACCCTGGCTGCAGGACAACAACATTCAGCTCCTGTTTGCGCTGCCGGGCATTGCGCTGGCGACCACCTTCGTGACGTTTCCCTTCGTGTCGCGCGCGCTGATCCCGCTGATGCAGGAGCAGGGGACGGCGGAGGAGGAGGCGGCGCTGTCGCTCGGAGCATCAGGGCTCCAGACCTTCTTCCGGGTCACGCTGCCGAACATCAAGTGGGGCCTGCTCTACGGCGTGCTGCTGTGCAATGCGCGCGCGATGGGCGAGTTCGGCGCGGTGTCCGTCGTCTCCGGCCACATCCGCGGCGAGACCAACACCATGCCGCTGCTGGTTGAAATCCTCTACAACGAATATCAATTCGTATCGGCGTTCGCGATCGCCTCGCTGCTGGCTCTGCTGGCGCTGGTCACGCTGGTGGCGAAGACTGTTCTCGAACGGCATCTCGACGAAGGGCAACGACCGAGTGAGCATTGAAGTCCGCAATATCGTGAAAAAGTTCGGGGACTTCGCCGCGCTGGATCACGTCGATCTCACGGTGCCGCATGGCGAGCTGATGGCGCTGCTCGGCCCGTCGGGGTCCGGCAAGACCACGCTGCTGCGCATCATCGCCGGGCTCGACTGGCCGGATTCCGGAGAGGTCGCCTTCGACGGCGAGAATGCGCTGTCGCGCGCGCCCGGCGAGCGCAGCGTCGGTTTCGTGTTCCAGCATTACGCGCTGTTCCGCCACATGACGGTGTTCGAAAATGTCGCGTTCGGTCTGCGCGTGCAGCCTCGTTCCGTTCGCAAGGACGAAGCCACCATCCGGGCGCGGGTCAAGGAGCTGCTGGACCTGGTTCAGCTCGACTGGCTGTCCAGCCGCTATCCGAGCCAGCTTTCGGGTGGCCAGCGCCAGCGCATTGCGCTCGCGCGCGCGCTGGCGATCGAGCCGCGCGTGCTGCTGCTCGACGAGCCGTTCGGCGCGCTCGACGCCAAGGTGCGCAAGGAATTGCGGACCTGGCTGCGCTCGCTGCACGAGGAAATCAACGTCACCTCCATCTTCGTGACCCACGATCAGGAAGAGGCGCTTGAAGTCGCCAACAGCGTCGTTGTGATGGACAAGGGGCGCATCGAGCAGATCGGAACGCCGACAGATGTCTATGACAATCCGCAGACGGCGTTCGTCCACGGCTTCATCGGCGAGTCCATCGTGCTGCCGGTCGAGGTTGACGACGGCCGGGTGCGGCTCGGCGACACGCCGCTGAACATCGCAGCCGAGCGCGGCAATGCGGGGCCCTCGAAGCTGTTCGTTCGCCGCCATGACATGCAGATCAGCCCGCCGGGCTGGGGTGGCCTCGAAGGCACCGTGCGGCGGGTGCGGACCTTCGGCCCGATCCAGCGCGCCGACATCGCCGTGTCTGGCAACCGGGGCGAAACCATCATTGAAATCGATGTGCCGCGCGACCGCGAGCTTCGCGACGGCGAGGTTGTCGGTTTGCAGCCGCGACGCTATCGCATTTTCGCGGACCCGGCCTGAGATCGTTCACCTTTCAGCCACGGTTGGTATGCAACAACTCGAAGGACCACTGGCAGATTCAAGTTGGTCGTGTCCTTTCGAATCCGAAGTTCGCTACGGAAGGCGCAGCCTGGTGAGGCGAACTTCGGTTTCAGGACACAAGAATGATCCGCACCTTTGCCGCGATTTTCGGCCTTCTGGTTCTCGCCGGTTGCGCCGCGGACAAGCCGCCTGCTCCGGAGCAGCCGGCGTTTTACCTCGACATGGCCCACGGCGGGGCGAAGCTGGATCCCGCGGTCGCGGCCTCCATGATTTCCGGCTACCGCGCCAATAACGGCCTTGGCCCGGTGACGGTTGATCCGGAACTGATGCAGGTTGCCGAAACCCAATCCATGGCCATGGCCAAGCGCAACAAGATGGACCACAACGTGGCCGGAACGTTGCCGCGGCGGCTGGCGGCGGCGGGCTATCCGGCGACGCTGGCGGTCGAGAATATCGGCGCGGGCTATCATACCCTCGCCGAGGCGTTCTCGGGCTGGCGCGATTCGCCGCCTCACCGGGCGAACATGCTGAAGAACGGCGTCACAAAACTGGGCATCGCCGCGACCTATGCTCCGGACAGCAAATACAAGGTGTTCTGGACCCTGGTTCTCGCGTCCACCTCGCCCGTCCTCGCTGCGCAATAAAGCGTTTTCGAGCGAAGTGGATACCGGTTCGCGTCAAGAAAACGCGTCAAATCAAAATCGAGCCCCGCTTCTGATTCCATCAGAAGCGGAAAGGCCCCAGCGGATGCGAAGTGATCTCCCTCTCCCGCAAGCGGAGAGGGCGGGACGACAAGGAAAAGAGCCCGCCGCGCTACGTCTTCTTCCCGAACGCCAGCACATGCAGGCCCAGTCTGCGGCGCACGATCCAGAACAGCAGCACGGTCTCGAACGCAAGCGACATCGAGGTGGCGGCGGCGGCGCCGTGCCCGCCGTAGCGCGGCACCAGTGCGAAGCACAGCACGACATTCATACCGAAGGCCATCGCATAGGCCGACGCGCAGGCGTGCTGATGGCCGAGCATGTTGAGCAGGCGCTCGACCGGGCCGATGGCCGATCGGACCACGAGTCCGATCGCGGCGATGAACATGATGCTGTAGCCGGCGACGAATTGCGGTCCGAACAGCCACAGCATCGGCCTGCCGAGCGCGAGCAGCACCAGTGTTGCCGCGAGCGACGGCCAGAACGTCCACTTGATCGCATGAGCGACGTAAGCCGACAGCCGCTCCCTGTCGCCGGCGGCGTGATATTCGGTGAAGCGGTGAGCCGTCGTCGCCGACATCGCGTAGTGAATGAAGGAGACCAGCGCCAGCGTCTTGACCACGGCGAAGTAGACGCCGACCTCCTCGGAGGAGCGGAACTGCTGCAGCACCAGCACGTCGGTATACGACAGCAGCAGATAGAAACTTTCGACCAGGAGAATCGGCAGCGACACCGCGAGCCAGCCGCGGAAATCGTGCTGCTTCGGCCCGGCCGCGACGACCGTGCCAAGCCTGCGGTTGAGCACGATCATCTGTCCGATCATGGCGACCCACACCGCCGCTGTGCTGGCCAGCATGGCGATGGCGGCGCTGAGATGGAATCCGAGGGCGAAAGCGCCGGCGGTGAAACCGATGATCAGCGACTGCCGCACGATGAATTGCGGCATCAGTCCGAGCCGCATCCAGTCATGGGAGCGCGCGATGCCGTCCTGGGTGTTGGCGACCACGAAGGCGGGCAGCGTCAGGCAGCCGATATAGAGCGGCAGGACCGTCGCCGCATCGATCCACGGCGACAGTAATCTGACGAGGCCGGCGAGCAGCAGCGAGATCATCGTGGCGACGATGAACGTCATCCAGCGGCTTCCGCTCAGGAAGCCGCGCAGCCGCGCCTCGTCGCCGCTGGCGCGGTATTCCGGAATGATCTTCTGCGCCGAGGCCGAGATGCCGAAATCCATCATGCTGCCGAGCAGCAGCACCCAGGTCCAGACATAGACATAGACGCCGTAGTCGGAGCCGCCCATCCAGCGCGCCAGCAGAATCTGCGCGACATAGGCGAGCCCGGCGCTGATGACGCGGATGATGAAGATCGTGCCGGCGAGGCGCCTGGTCAGCGATGCCTCGTTTGATCCATTCAGCATCGCGCGCAACCGCCCGACCATGACGGGCGATCGCCTCGCGGGCGCGGATGGAGTGTCCGTTACGGCCACGGCGGAATCCTCGTGAGGCGGAATGCGCCACGGTCAGGAGCTAGCAACGATTCGTTAAGATTCGGTTGGGCGGGAGATGAACGGACGCGCTGTCGGCGGGGATTCCGCGCTTAGTCCAGATTGATGTTGAATTCGTAGGCCTGCTTGCTGCCCACCAGCGTCAGTTTCAAAGCGGCGCCGTCCGGTTTCGCGTCCGGCGGCAGGCCGTCGAGCTTGAACGAAAACCGTTTCACGCCGCGCGGCGCCCGATCGAGCCGCGTCGGAATCGGCAGCGCCCAGTCCGGTGTCGGGCCTTCGACGAACAGGCTAACGTCGTCCTTGGGGTTAGCGGCGACCACATCGACGGTCACGGTGGATTGTCCCTTGCGTGTCACGTCACGGATCGTCAGCGGATTGGGATCGCCGACCCTGGCCGGCTTCGGCACCGTGTCGAGCGCGGCCGCCAGCGTGCTGTCCTCCGTGCTGGCGACGCTGACGAAAGGAAGCTCGATGTCGGCCTCGACGGGAACGCACAGCTTGGCGCACACCGCATAAGTGACGGTGGCGCGGAGCGTGATCGGCTTGTCGGCGTTTTTGGCGGCGATGCGC
>JBIQHO010000148.1:0-8477 GCA_044508545.1 Bradyrhizobiaceae bacterium
AGCACGACCTTGCCAAGGTCGGGGTCGAGGGTTCGAATCCCTTCGCCCGCTCCAGTTTTCCAGCGCGGGTCTTTCTGCGCGCGGGGTCTTTCAGTGCGCGCCGCTGGTTCTGCAAGTTGATGGAGCACCGGGCGGCGTTGTCGCCGGACATGCCGGAGCATTTTGTCGCTTCGAGCGCTTCAGATTCCGGCTGCATCGGAACCCGGACTCCACGAAATTGATGTGATGCTCCCCGGCATTGAATTCGCTGGTCCTTTTGGCGGGACCGGCGCGATCTTCCGTCGATTTCGTGCCTGATGCGCGCCGGGAAACGTCCCTCGCGGGCGCTGGCCGAGGCGGGCTTATAGTAAATCTACGATCTCCGTTAACCTCGCTTTAACCCACCCCGTTCATGATCGGTAAACCACGCAAGCGCCCGCGAGTCGTGAGCCTGGTGTTCTTGGATCTAACTCCTGGGGAGGATCAATTGTTTTTCTTCAAAAAATGGTCGATCGCAAAAGAAAATGCAGCGAAAGCCGCAGCGATCAGCAAAGCTCAGGCCGTGACCGAACTCGGTCTCGACGGAACGATCATCACCGCCAATGACAACTTCCTTAACATCCTCGGTTACTCGCTCGCCGAGGTTCGAGGCAAGCATCACAGCATGTTCGTGGAGGCCGATGAACGGACCGGCGCCGCGTACCGCGAATTCTGGGCCCGCTTGAATCGGGGCGAGTCGCAGACCGCCGACTACAAGCGCATCGACAGCCACGGAGACGAGGTCTGGGTTCGGGCTTCCTATATTCCGGTGCTGGATTCGAGGGGAAAACCGACAAAGGTTATCGAGCTCGCGGCCGATATCACTGCCAAAAAGATCGAGGCCCTGGACCACGCGGGTCAGGTTTCCGCCATCGAACGCTCGCAGGCGGTGGTCGAATTCAACCTCGACGGCACGATCATTACCGCGAACAAGAATTTCCTGAGCGCGTTGGGCTACGCGCTTGGCGAAGTGCAGGGCAAGCCTGACAGCCTGTTCGTGGAACCGCAGGAGCGGGCAGGCGCGGCCTATCGCGAATTCTGGGCCAGGCTCAACCGCGGCGAGCCTCAATCGGCCGAACTCAAGCGCATCGGCAAGAGCGGGCAGGAAGTCTGGTTTCAGGCGACCTTCAACCCGATCGCCGATGATAGCGGCAAGCCCTTCAAGGTCGTGAGCTTCGCGGCCGACATCACCAGGCAGAAATTGCGGATGGCCGACCTGGAAGGCCAGATCGCAGCCATCGGGAAGGCGCAGGCGGTTGTCGAATTCGGCATGGACGGAACGGTCATGACCGCCAACGACAATTACCTGAAAACGCTTGGCTATGCCCTCGCGAAAGAAGTCCAGGGCAAGCATCACAGCATGTTCGTGGAAGCCGGCGAACGCTCCAGCGCCGCCTACCGCGAATTCTGGGCCAAGCTCAATCGCGGCGAGTCGCAGACGGCCGAATACAAGCGGGTCGGCAAGGACGGCAAGGTGGTCTGGGTTCAGGCATCCTACAATCCGGTGCTGGATTCGAAGGGAAAGCCGACCAAGGTCATCGAACTCGCAACCGACATCACCGCCAAAAAGATCGAGGCGCTGGAAAACGCGGGCCGGATCGCCGCGCTCGACCGCTCGCAGGCGGTGGCCGCTTTCAACCTGGACGGCACGATCATCAGCGCGAACGAAAACTTCCTCAAGACGATGGGGTACGCGCTTGGCGAGGTGAAGGGCAAGCATGACGGCATGTTCGCCGCACCGTCGGAGCGGCAGGGCGGCGCGTATCGCGAATTCTGGGCCAAGCTCAATCGCGGCGAATCGCAGTCGATCGAGTACAAGCGGATCGGCAAGAACGGCAAGGAAGTCTGGATCCAGGCCCTGTACAGCCCGATCCTCGATCTTGCCGGCAAGCCGTTCAAGGTCGTCACCTACGCAAGGGAGATGAGCGCCGCGGTCCGTGAATTCTACGAAACTATGGTCAAGTCGAGCGCAGAAGAAGCCAGGCAGGATTTCGCGGTTGTTGCGGAAGAGGTTAACAACACGGCCACCGCTGATTCTGCACCGCTGAGCATGCAGCGGCTGGAAGAGGCACGGCGCAGGACCGCGACCGCCGGTCGTTCCACCTTCGGCCAGTTACTGGATAACCTTCGCGAAGGGTTCAGCAACGCGGTGATGTCCTCAACGAAAGCTGTCACCAACTTCCTGTGACGGCCCGCCGGTCAGGCAACGGAAAACAATGCTGGCGACGGTGTCGAGCCGTCGCCAGCTTTTTTGTGTCAACAGGCGAGCCCGAATTTCGCCGCAACCCGATGCGCTGATCAAAACGACGCTTCTCGCGCGCGTCGCGCGTTTTGAATAAAAGGCGAATCAACGTTGCGCGGCGTTGTCGTCCGGGGGTGGCATGGGCCGAAAAATCGTTCTGCTGTCCGACGGCACCGGAAACTCGGCGGCAAAGGTCTGGCGCACCAATGTCTGGCGTACGTTCGAAGCGCTTGATCTGTCGGGGACCGACCAGGTGGCGTTCTACGACGACGGTGTCGGCACCTCGTCGTTCAAGCCGCTCGCCATTCTCGGCGGCGCGTTCGGCTTCGGATTGAAGCGCAACGTCATCGACCTGTACAAGTTCGCTTGCCGCAACTGGCGCGACGACAGCGACGAACTGTTCGGCTTCGGCTTCAGCCGCGGCGCCTTCACCATCCGCGTGGTGATGGGATTGATCCTCAATCAGGGCCTCGTCGCCGCCGACAGCGAGGCTGACCTGACGCGAAAGGCCAAGGCCGCCTATCGCCAGTATCGGCGCGAGCGTTTCCATACCTTCCTGCGCATCGAGGATGTCTTTCGCAGCTTGCGCGACCTGTTTCTGCCGAAGGGCTATGACAAGCGCAACAATCGCCAGGTGAATCACATCCGCTTCATCGGCGTGTGGGACACCGTCGCCGCCTACGGACTGCCGCTCGACGAGATGACGCGCGGCGTCAGCAGATGGATCTGGCCTCTGGAGTTGCCCAACCACACGCTCGACTGCGCGCGCGTCAGGCGCGCCTGTCAGGCGCTGTCGCTCGACGAGCCGCGCACCACGTTTCATCCGGAATTGTGGGACGAGCGCGGCGCGGCTCCCCTGACGCCGCGCGACGACGGCAAGCGCTATCTCGCCGACGAGCAGATCAGCCAGGTGTGGTTCGCGGGCGTTCATTCCAATGTCGGCGGCGGCTATCCCGACGACGCGCTGGCCTACATCCCGCTGGTCTGGATGATGACGGAGGCGCAACGCTGCGGCTTGCGGTTCAAGTCCGATCAGAGCCAGCCTGCGGCGGATCCCGATCCGTTCAAGAATGCGATTTCGATGTGCGACAAGGACGGCCGGCTCTACGATCCGCGCAAGGGGCTCGGCAGTTACTATCGCTACGGGCCGCGCAAGCTGGCCGAACTCTGCCGCTATCGCTTTTCCAGGAAGGACGAGGTCGTCATCGAGCGGCCGAAGGTGCATGCCAGCGCATTCAAGCGCATCGCCAGCCGTTCGCAAGGCTATGCGCCGGTCGGGCTGCCAAAGACTTATGACGTCGTGACCGAAGACGGGCTGGTGCTGACGCCGGATCAATACGGCTTCGAAAGCAGCGCTGGTGCGCTGGCGCGCAGCGAAACGCAGGAGCATGTCTGGAACGAGGTCTGGAAGCGTCGACTGGTCTATTTCGCGACCGTCGGCGCCACGGCCTGGCTGTTGCTCTATCCGCTGGCGCGCTCGCTGCCGCCTGCGGACGAATACACCAGCAGGTTTCGCTGGGTGTCGGACATCATCCGCGTCGTCGGCGGATTCCTTCCCGGCTTCGCGCAGACCTGGATCAACGGCTATGCGCGCAGCCCGGTGCAGTTCGCTGTATTGCTTGGGCTCGCTAGTTTGCTGGCGCTGTGGGGCGTCGTTCTCTCGACCCGGATCACCGACCGCATGAATGCGATCTGGCAGAAGACGCCGACGGCGCCGACAGGCTTGCCGGCCAACTGGATCTATCTCCTGCGTTCCAGCCGGCCCTATGTCTGGTTTCACCGGCAGTTGAAGCGTCGCTGGGCGCCGGCGTTCTTCGCCGCATTGTTCGTCTATCTGGGCGCCACCTTCGCCAGCCATCTCGCCTACAATGCGCAAGATATCTATGGTTTGGCCTGCGATGAAAAAACTCCGAAGGCGCAGGGACTCGCGCGCGGCAAGCAGGCGACGTTTGATTTCAGGACGTCGCAGTTCTGCGCCGGCACCGGCATCGCGGTGGACGGTTTCGGCGCGCGCTATCTGGTTCAGGTCGAGACCACGCAGCCTTTCCGCGACGGCGGCATCCCCTCGCCGCTCGGCGGATTCTACACGACCGACGCGCCGCACTGGTGGCAACGCGCGCTGCTGATGCTCGGCGTGCCGCTGCGCCGCGAACTGACGCGGCCCTGGTTCCGCCTGGTGCTGCGCTACGGCGCGGCCGGCGGCGAGGAGGTGTTTCTCGATCCCGATCCGGAAGACGGCACCATCGAAGCGGTGATCCGGCCGACGCGAAGCGGCGAGCTTTTCATCTTCGTCAACGACGCGGTGCTGGGCGTTCCCAAATTGTATGATGTGTTCTACCGAAACAATGAAGGCTCAGCCAAGCTCGTCGTGACCCGCAAGTGAAGCGGCCAAAGGCGTGGATGGCCGGGACGACGCCCGGCCCTGACCGGAAATGGACATGCCTCGATGCCGGATGATCGGACAATGCTCTAAAACTCCGCCACCGCCGCCAGGATGCGCGCGATGTCCTGCGGACGCGACAGCCGGTGATCGCCGTCCCGGATCATGGTCAGCACCACGTCGTCGCTCGGCAGCCGTTCGGTCAGCGCGAAGGCATGCCGCCATGGGACGTCGGCGTCCTGCGCGCCCTGCAGGATGCGCACCGGACAGCCGGTCGAAATGGAGCTGCCGAGCAGCAGATGGTTGCGGCCTTCCTCGATCAGCTTGCGCGTGATCGGGTAGGGATCGCCGTAGTCCGACGGACGCAGCCACGCGCCTTCGGTCTCGATGGCGTGCCTGACCTCCGGCGGGAAGGCTTTCCACATCAGTTCCTCGGTGAAGTCGGGCGCCGGCGCGATCAGCACCAGCCCGGCCAGCGTGGCGCGGGACGATGCCCGCCTCGCGATCGCACGCGCCAGCAACAGCGCGATCCAGCCGCCCATCGACGAGCCGACCACGACCTGCGGGCCCTCGCAGAAGGCGTCGAACACCGCAAGGCTCTCCTCGAGCCAGCGGCCGATGGTGCCGTCGGTGAATTCGCCGCCGCTGATCCCGTGGCCGGAGTAATCGAACCGCACGCAGGCTCGGCCGCGTTCGGCCGCCCACGCGTCGAGCGCGAGCGCCTTGGTGCCCGCCATGTCGGACTTGAAGCCCCCGAGCCAGAACAGGCCCGGAGAGCCGCCGCTTCGCGCGCGCACGGCGATGGGGCGCTTCGCCGCGCCGCCGCCGACCTCGATGAACCGCGCCGCTCCGCTCGTCATGATGTCCGTCCCGTTTTTCGTTGTATGTCGCGGGCCTGCCGGGGTCGTCAATGAACGTCGGCGTGGAACAAGCCCTGGCCCGCCGGGTTCTGACTACGGAGTTGCTCGGCGTGACCAAAATACCGCGCATTCGCCCGTTTCGCCCGCGTCCTGAATCCCCGCGCTTGCCCGCGGGCGCTTATTCCTTCAAAATGGGGGCGATCAGCAAAAGTGGACCCCGGTTTTGCGTCCGATCACGCTCATTATGTATTCAGGAGCGTATGATCTGATCGCTGAACCGCTCACATTTTGACGGATCATGCGCCGTCGTCTTTCACAACATTGGAGAACCACCCATTCGCCGTCCCAACAGAGCGCCAATGCCCGTCGCGAAAGACGGGCCGCGCACCAACGATGAAATCCGCAATGCCCAGGTTCAACTGATCGACCAGGACGGCACCAACCAAGGTACCGTGGAAACGATCGCCGCGATCAAGATGGCCATGGATGCCGGCATGGATCTGGTCGAGATCGCCCCGAACAGCAGCCCTCCCGTCTGCAAGATCATGGACTACGGGAAATACAAGTTTCAGGCCCAGAAGAAAGCCGCCGAAGCCCGCAAGAAGCAGAAGGTTGTCGAGATCAAGGAGATCAAGCTCCGTCCGATGATCGACGATCACGACTACGGCGTGAAAATGAAGGCGATGCAGCGCTTCTTCGAGGAGGGCGACAAGGTCAAGATCACCCTGCGCTATCGCGGCCGCGAGATGGCCCACCAGGAGATCGGCACCAAGCTGCTCGACAAGGTGAAGGCCGACGTCGCCGCCTACGCCAAGGTCGAGCAGGACGCCAAGTTCGAGGGCCGCCAGGTGGTCATGGTGCTGGCTCCCAGGTAACCACCGAGGCTGTGGTTTCCCGGACGCTGCGCGGGACGAAGTCCTGCGGTGCTGATCCGGGATCGTTCCAACGCCAGCATAGAGGGCGGTCCCGGTTCAGCGAAGCGGCATGAAGAACGCCGCATCGCACCCGGGACACGCTTTCGCAGCACCCCTTCCCCGTTGCCAATCCGGCCGTCCTCTGTCATAAGCCTGTTCTTCGCCGCCCGGCTGATTCAAGGGCTGCCGTGGCGACGACCGTGCTGGATTTTCTCCGGATTTTCTTTCGGAAATACGAGAATAGCCGAGCACTTTTAATGCTCTAGCGAGCAATTTCAGCCACCTGGCCGCCCTCCGGGCGGATTTCGTCGTGGCGACAGGAGAGCCAAATGCCCAAGCTGAAGACCAAATCGGGCGCGAAAAAGCGCTTCAAGATCACGGCCACCGGGAAGGTCAAGCACGCCCAGCGCGGCAAGCGCCACGGCATGATCAAGCGGACCAAGAAGCAGATTCGTCAGCTTCGCGGCACCCGCGTGCTGTTCAAGACTGACGGCGACAACATCAAGAAATACTTCTTGCCCAACGCCTGACCTCCGCTCGCCGCGACGACGCGGCATCCCGCATTAACCCGTTGATTTTGAGAGGAGTTCAGTCATGGCTCGCGTCAAGCGCGGTGTGACGGCTCATGCCAAGCACAAGAAAGTCTACAAGGTCACCAAGGGGTTTTCCGGCCGCCGGAAGAACACCATTCGTGCCGCCAAGGCCGCCGCCGACAAGGCCGGCCAGTACGCCTTCCGCGCCCGCAAGCGCAAGAAGCGCACCTTTCGCGCGCTCTGGATCCAGCGTCTCAACGCCGCCGTGCGGCCGTTCGGCATGACCTACAGCCGCTTCATCGACGGGCTGTCGAAGTCGGGCATCACCGTCGACCGCAAGGTGCTGTCGGACCTCGCCATCCACGAGCCGGCGGCGTTCCAGGCGATCGCCGAGAAAGCCAAGGCCGCTCTCGCGGCCTGATATCATCGGCCCTGGCGGTCTTCTTAAACCTCTCCCTGCCGGGGAGAGGTGGGCGCGTAGCGCCGGGTGAGGGGGTTTTTTCAAGCGCGAGGTCTAAACCCCTCACCCCAACCCTCTCCCCATGGGAGAGGGAGCGCGTCTCCGTCGCGGCAACTCTTTGTGCTCAATCGGAACGTCGCAGGCTCGCCCATGTCTGATTCTCAAAAGTCCAATCTCGATTCCCTTCAATCCCAGATCCTCAGCCAGATCGCAGCCGCCGCCGACGAGGCCGAGCTGGAGGCGGTGCGCATCGCAACGCTCGGCAAGAAGGGCTCGATCTCCGCGCTGCTCTCGACCCTCGGCAAGATGTCGCCAGACGAGCGCAAGACCGAGGGCGCGAAGATCAACCTCGCCAAGGATGCGGTGACGCAGGCGCTGGGGGCGCGCCGCGAGGTGCTCAAGGCCGCCGCGCTCGACGCGCGCCTCGCCTCGGAAACCATCGACGTCACGCTTCCCTTGCGCGAGACCCCTGCGGAGGCCGGCCGCATCCATCCGCTGAGCCAGGTGTGGGACGAGGTCACCACCATCTTCGCCGACATGGGGTTTGCTGTCGCCGAAGGGCCCGACATCGAGACCGACGACTACAACTTCACCCGGCTGAATTTTCCCGAAGGCCATCCGGCGCGGGAGATGCATGACACGTTCTACTTCAATCACAAGACGAACACCGGGGCTGAGCCCGGGGCAGGCGGCTCGCGCCTCCTGTTGCGCACCCATACCTCGCCGGTGCAGGTGCGCACCATGCTCAGTCAAAAGCCGCCGATCCGCGTCATCTGTCCCGGGCGCACCTATCGCAGCGACAGTGACCAGACCCACACGCCGATGTTCCACCAGGTCGAGGGGCTGGTGATCGACAAGTCGTCGCATCTCGGCCATCTCAAGTGGATCCTGCACGAGTTCTGCAAGGCGTTTTTCGAGGTCGACAACGTCAACATGCGCTTCCGCCCGTCGTTCTTCCCCTTCACCGAACCGTCGCTGGAAGTCGACATCCAGTGCCGCCGCGACAAGCACGAGATCCGCTTCGGCGAGGGCGAGGACTGGCTGGAGATTCTCGGCTGCGGCATGGTGCA
>JBIQHO010000149.1:0-8435 GCA_044508545.1 Bradyrhizobiaceae bacterium
TGTCCGCAGCGATGATCTGTGGGGGCGAGCCGTTCGGGTCGCGCCAGGCACCGGTTCCTGCAACGGATTTGCCACGATCGGCAGAAGATTTAGCAAAATCCCCCACGCCTGGCGCTCTAATGTCCAGTAATTCTATAGAATATGGCTTGAGCGTGCATTGAAGTGAACGATGGCGAAGTTTCCCATTATTCTCAACGGCTTCACGATGAGTGCAGGGTCACGCGCAGCCTATGAGCTATGGCGGCATCCATCGGATCATGCCTGTCGACATGCCGATCTCGACGGCTGGATCGAACCGGCGCGGACGCCGGAGGGCGGCGGATTCGATTGCCGGCTCATCGCCGATGTGCCGGGCTTGCTCGACGTCTGTGACGGGGAACCCGACGTTTCGCTCGCAAGAGGCGTGCAGTCGCCTGCCGCCGGTCCGCTGCTGCGGGCAGCCGCGCGCGACCATTCCGCCTGGCGCCAAACAGCCGAGGTGGCGCAATGAGCGGCATCCATCTTCACTGGTATCTGCCGACCAATGGCGACAGCCGAGAGATCGTCGGCGCCGGCGACGACTCCCATCTTGCGAGCGGTCCCTCGCGTTCGACGTTTCGTCCTGCCACGCTCGAATACCTGACCTTGATCGCCAAAACGGCAGAAACGCTCGGATTCGAGGCGGTGCTGACGCCAACCGGAACCTGGTGCGAGGACGCCTGGATCGCCACCGCGGCGCTGTCGCAGGCGACGACGCGGCTGAAGTTCCTCGTTGCCTTCCGCCCCGGCCTGATCTCGCCGACCCTGGTCGCCCAACAGGCGGCGACATTCCAGCGTATCTCCGGTGGCCGGCTGCTGCTCAATGTCGTCACCGGCGGCGATCCCGTCGAGCAGAAGCGTTTCGGCGATCATCTTGACCACGACCAGCGCTATGAACGTACAGGCGAGTTCCTCGAGATCGTGCGCGGTATCGCACGGTCCGGCAATTCCGGAACGCCGTTCGATTTCGCAGGGCAACATTTCCACATCGAAGGCGCGCGGATCGATTTCGGCAAATGGCCCCTGCCGCAGATTTTCTTCGGAGGGGCCAGTTCTGCCGCGCAGGATGTCGCGGCGCGCCATGTCGACACTTATCTCGTCTGGGGCGAGAGCCCGGCGACCGAGGCGGCGCGCATCGCGCAAATGCAGGAACTCGCGGGGCGCCAAGGTCGCAAGCTCAGCTTCGGCATCCGCCTTCACGTCATCAGCCGCGACACCGAGGAGGACGCCTGGCGTGAAGCCGAGCGGCTCCTCGCGAAGCTGACGCCGGCGCGCATTGCGGAAGCCCGGGCGATCCTGTCACGCACCGAATCGGTCGGGCAGCGCCGCATGAGTGCGCTTCACCGCGACAGCGAAACCGTCGCGCTCGCTACGGGTCGTGTCCGCGACCTCGAAATCTCGCCGAACCTGTGGGTCGGCTACGGGCTGGTGCGCGGCGGCGCCGGTACGGCGATAGTCGGGAGCCACGAGCAGGTGGCGGCGCTGATCGAGGAATACCATGCCGCCGGCTTCGATCATTTCATCCTGTCCGGGCAGCCTCATGTCGAGGAAGCCTACCATTTCGCCGAGGGCGCGCTCGCGATCCTGAGATCGAGGGGACTGCTCGCAGCATGAAGAGAACATATTGTCGGACATCAACATGCATCCCGGCCTGAGCGACGCCGAATTCAAGACCTGGAAAGCAAGGGCGCATGACATCGCCGGTCAACGCGCCGATACCCAGCCGCGGCCGCGCAACTATACGCGGCCGTCGAGGTCCGGGCCGATCGTCACGCGGAGGGCATCATGACCCTCGACGTTCGCCTGCTTGCCGACAAGGCCGAACTCGCACAGGCGGCGCGGACGTTTCGTACCGCAATGGTCGGCCTTCCGCCGCTTGGTTCGATCGACGATGCCCTGCTGGAAGACCTGTTCCAGCCGGAGCGGACCTTCGGGGCGTTCGTGGACGGCGCGATTGTGGGCACTACCGATTCCTATTCGGGCCATATCGTCGTTCCAGGCAACGCCAGACTGCCGCACGCGGCGGTGACCCATGTCGGCGTTCTGCCCACCCATACGCGGCGCGGCATCGCGACGGCGCTGTTCGGGCAGCAACTCCGGACGGCCCGTGCACAGGGCGAGGCCGTGGCGACGCTGCGCGCTTCCGATGCCCGGATCTACGAACATTTCGGATATGGCATTGCCAGCACCTCTGTCAGCTTCGAGATCGATACGCAGCGCGCGCGGCTGCGCAAGGACGTGCGTCGCACCGACGCGGTGCGACTGGTGGACATCGAAGGGTCATGGCCTCTGCAGGCGCAAATCTACGCGGCACAGCCGTCGCCGAGGCCCGGAACCATTTCCCGGTCTCGATACTGGTGGCACCTGCAAGCGACACGGCGGACGAGGGAAGGGGCGTCGGCCTATGTGGCGGTATGCGGTCCGGAAGGCGAGGAGACCGGCTTCGTCCGCTATCATCCCGTCGGGCTGGACAACTGGTTCGTCAGTTCCGAGCGCACCATCGTGGTCGACGATATCGTGGCGCACGATGCGCACGATTATTCGGCCCTGATCTCCCATCTGCTGACGGTGGACCTTCCGCACCGCATTCTGCTGTGGAGCCGGCCGGTCGACGACATCCTGCCCTGGCTTTTCGAGGATTTCCGGAGCGTCCGCATCACTGCGGCCCGCGACGAGACCTGGCTCAGGCTGCTCGATGCCGAAACGGCGCTTGCCGCACGCAGCTATGACGGACCCGAAAGCGTCGTGCTCGAAATCGTCGATCCGCTGCTGTTCGGCAACACGACGCGGCTGCGGCTTTCCAGGGACGGTGTCGAACCCACCAATCGCACCGCCTCCGTCACCGGCGGGATTGCCGCGGTGTCGGCTGCCTATCTCGGCGGCGTCAAATGGTGGCAGCTTGCACAGACCGGCCGGGTGGAGGCCTCCGATCGAAGAGCCGTCGAAGCACTCGACCGCCTGTTCGCTGTTTCGCCCGCGCCTTATGCCGGAACGATGTTCTGATCCAAAAGCGCGCCAGGGAACTTGATTTAACATGGCGCATAAAACTTAGCAATATATATCTCAAATATTGAAATATACTATAGTATTATGGAGGATGAATAAAATCTAAGAGGGATCTTGTGCGCTTATGATGAATAGATATGTATTTAAACGCATGCTTTGCGCCGGACTTGTTCTTGCGGCAACGGCCGGCTCCACATGGGCGGATGATCTGAAGTATGGTGGCACGTTGCGCATCGCCTCCATCCAGTCAGACCTAGACGCCTTCGATCCGCTCACCGGCTACAGTATCGATTCGTGGGAAATCCTGCGGGCGACGACGCGCCAGCTTGTCACCTATGCGGGCTCGTCCGAAGGATTGAAGCAGGACACCGTGCTGGTGCCCGACCTTGCCGCTTCCTGGGATGTCACCGATGACGGCAAGACCCACACCTTCCACCTGAAGGACGATATCTATTTCTCCGGCAGCATCGACCGGAAGATCGTTGCGGGCGACTTCGTCTATGGCATCAAGCGCTTCTGCGATCCGAACAAGCAGGTTGCCGCGATCAACTATTTCAACCTGGTGATCTCCGGCTTCGTCGATTATTGCAAGGAGTTCGCGAAGGTCCCCACCGGCGACCTCGCCGCAACAAAGGCTTTCATCGACAGCCACGAGATTTCCGGCGTGAGTGCGCCCGACGACCGCACGCTGGTCATCAAGTCCGACACCAAGAACTACGACTTCCTGAGCATTCTTTCGATGAATTTCGTGTCGCCGGTCGCCGCCGAGGTTGCATCGAAATATTTCCCGGACTCGCTCGACTCCCGCAAGAACCTGCCGTCCAGCGGACCCTATTATGTGGACACCTACGAGCAGGGCCAGAAGCTCGTCCTCAAGAAGGCGAAGAACTTCAAGCCGGAGTCGGATCAGGCGCGGAAGGCCTATGTCGACGAGATCGTCATCGACTTCACCGCCAACAGCGAAGACAGCGTCGTCCAGAAGATCATCACCGGCGAGGCGGATCTGTCGCTCTATCTCGATATCCCGCCCGTCGCCACGATCCAGCGCTTCCTGTCGCAGAAGAGCCCCGACATCCACGTCACCAACAGCGGGGCGGCGAACTTCATCACCTTCAACCAGCGGCCGGAGGTCAAGAGCGAAGGTGCCGAAGCTCTGCGCAACATCAAGGTGCGGCAGGCGCTGACCTACGCGGTCAACCGCGAGCATCTGGTGCAGACGCAGGCGGGCTCCATCGGCGCGGTGCCGCTCACCCAGATCATCACTTCGACGATCCTCGGCTACGAGCCGTTCGATCCCTATCCGACCGAGGGATACAAGGGCGATCCCGAGAAGGCGAAGCAGTTGCTGGCCGAGGCCGGATACCCCAACGGCATCGCCTTCGACGCGATCTACCGGGCGAACGCGCAGTTCGAGGCGATCGCCGTGACGCTGAAGGAAGATCTGGAAGCGGCCGGCATCACCCTGAACCTGACGCCGATCCCGCTCACGCAGTGGTATGCGAACATTCAGGACCCGACCAGCCGCTGGGACCTGAATCTGGGCGGCGGCTTCGCGCCGGACTGGCAGGGACCCAGCACGCGTATGCTGCTCGGAGGCTGGCTGAACTCGGACGCCGCGCCCTGTGGCACAGGCAACGTCCACGCCATCTGCTACAGCAATCCCGAGCTCAACAAGCTGGCGGCCGAGGCCTATCCGTCCGACGATCCGGGCCCGATCTGGACGAAGGCGGACAAGCTGGTCTCGGCCGACCTGGCGTGGATCCCGCTCTTCGAGAAGCGCAAGGTCGTGATCACGTCGGATCGGCTGGCGAACTGGGTCTGGTCTTCGCTGGCGGTCAACGCCGACATCACAAACATCGCGATAAAGCAGTAGCAGGCGGGAGAGACGCCGTGTCCATTTTCTCCGTTGCCGATCTGCGCATCTCCTTCGGCGGTTCGGAGATCGTCCACGGCGTCTCCTTCTCCGTCGAGCCGGGCAAGACCCTGGCCATCGTCGGCGAATCCGGCTCGGGCAAGACCGTTTCGCTGCTCGGCGCAACCGGTCTGCTGCCTCCCGCGGCAAGGGTAAGCGGCAGCGTTCTTCATGAGGGAGATCAGCTGCTCGGCCTTTCTTCCGGCGAGATGCGGCGCCGGCGGGGGGCCGGCATCGGCTTTGTTTTCCAGGACCCGCTGAGCAACCTGCACCCCCTGAAGACGGTCGGCACGCAGATCGGCGAGGCCATCACTGCGCACAGAAGGATCGGCAGGCGCGAGCTTCGCGAGCGTGTTCTGGCGCTTATGGCGGACGTCGGGATCCACGATCCTTCGTCGCGCATCGACGATTATCCACGCCAGTTCTCTGGCGGGATGAGGCAGCGCGTCATGATCGCCGCCGCGATCGCTCTCAATCCGGGACTGATCATCGCCGACGAGCCGACGACGGCGCTGGACGTCACCGTACAGGCGCAGATCCTCGACCTGCTGAAACGCACCCAGCAGGAACACGGCACGGCGCTGATCTTCGTGAGCCACGACCTTGCCGTGGTTTCCGACATTGCCGACGATGTGGCGGTGATGCAGCGCGGCCTCGTCGTGGAGCAGGGGCCGGCTGCCCGCATCTATGGAGCGCCGCGACAGGCTTACACTCGGGAACTGCTTGGCGCGGCGCGGCTGGGCGGCCTCACGCCGGCCAGAACCGTTTCGCAATCGCAGGCGGCGCGGGCGGAAGAGCCCGACCTTCTCCGCGTTTCGGGGGTCTGGCGCTCCTTCGCCGGACGCGCCCGCACAGGCAACGTCCTGGTCAGGCCCGTTCTCAGCGACGTCTCCTTTGGCATCGGCCGGAATGAGATCGTCGGACTGGTGGGTGAATCGGGTTCCGGAAAATCGACGATCGGACGGCTCGTCGCCGGTCTCGATCGGCCCGACGAAGGCAGCATCTCGTTTCTCGACCGCACTTATTCGCGGCCGGGCAGAGGAGGCCTCGAGCTCGGCGCTGCGTTGCGCGCGCAGATCCAGGTGGTGTTCCAGGACCCCTATGCGAGCCTCAATCCTCGCCGGCGGATTCGCTCCATCCTCGCCGAGCCCTTCATCATCCGCGGCGGTCTGGATGCGATCGCGATACGCCAGCGGGTCGAGGCGCTGGTGCGGGACGTCGAGCTCCAGCCGGATGTGCTGGACCGCTTCCCGGCACAGCTTTCCGGCGGCCAGCGTCAGCGTGTCGCCATCGCGCGGGCGATCGCTTTGGAGCCGTCATTGATCGTCGCCGACGAACCCGTGTCGGCTCTGGACATCACCACTCAGGCGAAGATCATCGCGCTGCTGCAGAGCCTGCGCCAGCGCCGGCCGCTGTCCTTCCTGTTCATCTCCCACGACCTCGGCGTCGTCTCGGAACTTTGCGATCGCGTGATCGTGCTCGAGAAAGGCATCGTGGTGGAAGAGGGCGATACCCCTCGCGTGTTCGGCTCGCCGCAGCATCCCTATACGCGCCGCCTGATCGACGCCATCCCGGGAAAGACGCTGTTTGCGGCAAACGTGCCGGAGCGGATCGCCGCGCATGGCTGAGGTTCGCGCCATCGCGACGATAGGTGATGACGTCCTGCAGGGAAGAGGGGATGTCGTCCGGTCCTATGTCTCGTTGCTGTTCGAGGCGCTGCTGAAGGAGCGGTCCTTTCGCATCGGCGCGGCGATCATAATCTTCGTGGTTGCCGGCGCGCTGCTGGCGCCCGTGGCGGCGTGGCTTCTCGGACACGGCCCGACCGAGCAGTTCCGGGATGTGGCGCTCACCGAGATGGGGCTGCCGACTGGACCATCGCTCCAGTTCCCGCTTGGCGCCGACGGCAACGGCCGCGACGTTCTGGTCCGGACGCTGTTCGGGGCGCGAGTGTCGCTGGCGATTGCCATTCCGGCGACCACGCTGGCCATGATCATCGGTACTGCGATCGGCCTCGTCAGCGGCTTTTTCGGGGGGCGCATAGACCGCGTCATCTCACAGTCGACCGACATCGCGCTGTCCTTTCCATTCATCGTCACCGCCCTTAGCCTGCTGTCTCTCAACCGAGGTGATGACGGCAAGCCTTTGCTGGCCCCGTCGCTCGTCGTGGTGCTTATCATCACGCTCTTCTCCTGGACTTATTTCGCGCGGCTGACGCGTGGCCTTGTGCTGGCGCTGCGCAACAGTCCGCTGGTCGAAGCGGCGCAGACCGTCGGCGCGTCGACCACACGCATCATCCTGCGCGAAATCCTGCCCAATATCGCGCCGGTGATCCTCGTCTACTGGGCGGTGCAGCTGCCGACCAATATCGTTGCGGAGGCGACGCTTTCCTTCCTGGGCGTTGGTGTGCAGGCACCCCAGCCGAGCTGGGGCAACATGATCGCGGAGGCGCAGCGCTCGTCCCTCTACCAGCTCCAGCCCTGGTTCCTGCTTGGACCCGGCATTGCTCTTTTCCTGACGGTGGCGGGCTTCAACACGCTGAGCGCGGGACTGCGCAACGTGCTCGACCCGCACCGGCACAGCAGGTGAGGTCATGATCCGGCATATCGGCGGACTTGTTTTCCGCGCCGTCTCGACGCTCTTGATCGTACTGGTGATCGCCTTCTTCATCAGCCGTATCGCCTACCGCAACCCGGCTGCCATGCTGGCGCCGCGCAATGCGAACCAGCAGACGATCGACGCCGTCGCTCATGCGTTGAGGCTGAACGAGCCATGGTACCAGCAACTCTGGTACTATCTCTATCGCGGCCCGGACATTCAAGGCGCGGCGATGGGACTTACCCACTGGCCGCCGGGTCTCGGCTACTCCTTCCGCAAGCAGACAGCGGTGACGGAACTGATCCTGTCGAAAGTTCCGGTCACGCTGTCGCTGGCGCTGGGGGCGCTGGTGGTCTGGATGACGCTGTCGATCATCCTCGGCGTCGTTGCCGCCCGGCGGCAGGGCACATGGGTCGACAATTCGATCGCCGGCGCGGCCTATGTCTGCCTGTCCGTGCCGACGTTCCTTTCCGGAATCCTGATCTCCTATTTCCTGTTCTTCCAGCTCTCCAATCTCGGAATATTCTGGTTCCCGAGCAGCGGTTACGTTCCGCTGACCGAGGATCCTTTCCAATGGGCGCGCCATCTGGCACTGCCCTGGCTGACCCTGGCGCTGGCCGAGATCGGCATTTTCCAGCGCGTGGTGCGCGCGAGCATGCTCGAAGTGCTGAGCGAGGACTACATCCGCACAGCTCGCGCAAAGGGCCTGCCGGAGGGGCGCATCTACTACGATCATGCGCTGAAGGCGGCGCTCAATCCGGTCATCACTCTTGCGGGGCTGGAGCTTGCCGTGATCATGGGCGGCGCGATCGTGACCGAGGCTATTTTCGGCCTGGATGGCGTTGGGCGCCTTGCCATCAATTCGGCTCTCGACGGCGATTTTCCGGTGGTCATCGGCACCACC
>JBIQHO010000150.1:0-8423 GCA_044508545.1 Bradyrhizobiaceae bacterium
TCGAAGGCCAGCGTCGACTATGGCATTGCCTACGAGAATTTGCTGAATGCCGCCAATTCCAGGCTTACCAGATCTCTGAAGGATGGCTTCCGTATGGAAGGGCACCTGTCTTCCGCACAACTTGAAAAGATCTATCTGCCGGCAGACGGCATTGTGATCGCGCTCCGAGCCAGCGGGAATCTGAAGATTCTCTACGGCATGTAGCAGGCTTTGATTGTGGGGATCGCAGGCGCGCACGTGCGCACTTGCACGCCCGCCGTTGAGCGGCGAGCGCCTCCATATGACAAGCCGCCGGTGTACAATCCGGACGGCAACCCTGCCGACAGAATGTCAGGCATCAGCAGGGTTACTCTCGGTGACGGTACTCCTGCTCTTCTCATCGACAATGAAACTCTCTGCTCCGATCACTACTCCGGCGCAAATTGCAGCAGTCGCGGCTGTGATGCGGTCGTCATGATCGACGCGGGAAACGGATGGAAAGAAATCTTCAACGAGCATTTATACGAAAAGACCTTCAATATCGACGAAGATCATGAACTGAAATCGATTGCCGCATCGGTCTGCGCAGATGACCCGCATTGTGGCGCCGCCCCGAACGACAGAGATATGTCCCGGGATGGTTGCAAGGTCCTGATTGGCTACGAGCATAAACACCGGGTCTGGCGCAAGCTTACTGGATTCTCTTGTGCTTCTGCTCGCCGTGCAGAACTTCAGCAATTCTCTCGATCGGAGACGGTTAATGAAGCCCCTCCCCGAGTTTGCCTCTGGTCTTCGCGTTCGTTGGCTTCCTGGTGCTGAACCGCGGCCGTCCAAACGCCGCCGCCGCCCAAGGCACATTGTCCGAACCGCTCCGAACAGACAGACTGTCTCCGCGACCTCGGCGGCAATTGAACTCCCAACCCGTTCGTGTCGAATTTCCGCCTGACAGTAAGCAAGCAGCGCTGCAAGGCGAATGGCAGGGCAGCGCAGTCTGCAAAAGCGCCCAATATGATTTTACGCTGGATATGCAGCCGTTACCAAATGGCGATTTCGAGGTCGGAGGTGAATCGGCTTCATCCAGCCCGCTCATAACCCATGTATCAGCCGCCAACTATTTGGCGCGACTCGATCCAGATCAGACATGTCTACAGTTTGTTCCAAAGCAGATGGGCGATGCGTTCACCGCAAAAGTACAGAACGGAAATTCCGAGCTGGTTGTTTCACGGAAAGATTGTTCTGGATTCTCCTTTGTCCGACCTGGCGCATCACCGCGCAGGATCGTAACGGTAAAAATACCTGCTTATTGGCGAACGCATTATCAAAAGAGTGCCTTCTGACCATCATCAAAGCAGGTCGGCCTGCTTTTGCCGGGTGGCGTCGCCACCCGGCTGAGAAGAACGACGGTTCCATTGCAGACTTTCAAGAACTTAGGGCTGTCCAAGGTTCCGCAATCACGTAGCGGCACCCAGATTTATCTTCACCGGTGCGCCATTTGGTACAGTATTGTGGGTTGCGTCTGATGCCAGCGAACAAGCGATGTAAGCAATGACAACCATACCGCTCGGAATAACAGGAAGCTTCACCCTTGACGTGAAACCGGAGCATCTGGCCAGCCAGGTCAAGAACCCGACGCTTCCGCATGTACTCGCGACGCCGATCATGATTCTGGCGATGGAGAATGCAGCGCTGAGTGCCATTGCCGACTACCTGAATCCAGGAGAACGGGCGGTCGGTACGGCGATCGATGTTCGTCATCTTGCCGCGACCCCGGTCGGATTGCGCGTTGTCGCGACCGCCGTCGTCACGAAGGTCGACGGGCGGCACATTGTTTTCGACGTGACCGCGCACGACGGAATCGAGGAGATCGGAAAAGGCACGCATCAGCGCATGGTCGTCGATCTCCATCGATTGCAGCAGCGTCTCGACGCAAAGAGCGCTCGAGCGGCGGCAACCCGGGAAAACTAAAGGCCGCGAGCAGGGTCTTCGGGCGTAGGCGAAGGGTCGACGCAAAGCCTTGCAACTTGACGTGAGCCCAATGCGGATACGATGTTAACCTCGCGCACCGGCGAACGGTCGCGCAACGGGGCTGTCGATGTTCAAGGGATCTATGATGGCTTCAGCGGAAAGCGCCGGGCAGGCTCAGCAAGGAGTGTAAGGTGTCAACTATCGTATCACAGCCGGTCTTCGCCAAACTCACGCGGGCCGCGATTTTTCTTGTCGTCACCATCAACGCCGGGAAGGACAATGAAGCATCAGTGCGAGGCTTGTGTGGCGATCTGTCCTCGCTATTGCGTGCGGTCGGCTTCCGTGACCTCGAGGGCGACCTGCTGTGCGTCATGGGGTTCGGTGCATCCGCCTGGGACCGGCTCTTCGGCTTGCCGAAGCCGAAGGACCTGCATCCTTTCCGCGAGATTCGCGGTCAGCATCACGCCGTTGCAACACCCGGCGACATTCTCTTTCATATCCGCGCAAGGCGTATGGATCTTTGTTTCGAATTGGCGGCTCAGATCATGTCGCGTCTTCGCGGCGCCGTATCGACCGTCGATGAGGTTCACGGGTTCACCTACTTCGACGATCGCGACCTGATCGGCTTTGTCGATGGGACAGAGAGCCCGAGCGGACAAGCGGCGATCGATGCGACGCTCATAGGTGAAGAGGACGATGCCTTTGCCGGCGGCAGCTACGTCATTGTCCAGAAATATATTCACGACCTGCAGGGATGGAATGCGTTGCCCATCGAGGAGCAGGAAAACATCATTGGCCGCCACAAGCTGTCCGACATTGAGCAACGTGAGTGCGTGAAGAAGCCCTATGCGCACAATGTCCTTACATCGATCGAGGAAAACGGCGAGCAGCTTCAGATCGTGCGCGACAATATGGCCTTTGGCGACATCGGCAAGGGCGAATTCGGCACCTATTTCATAGGCTATGCGCGGTCGCCGCGACGCATCGAAAAGATGCTAGAGAACATGTTCATCGGCAATCCGCCCGGTAATTACGATCATCTGCTCGATTTCAGCCGCGCGGTCACAGGCTCGCTCTTCTTCGTGCCGTCAGCAACATTTCTCGACGCCGTCACGCCGGAGGCCGTATCTCCCGCGGCGCTCGCCGACGCCCCCAGCAAGCTTGAGGTGGAAGGTGCACCTTTCATGCGCTCGCCGTCAGGTCACGGGTCGCTCGGGTCTTTGAAAAAAGAGACGGAACATGAATGAAAATTCGCCATTATTCATGTCAGAGGATGGTCTCAGGAAGGCAATAGAACCGGCCGAATCCGAATTGCGCGAGAAGTATGAATCGCTCATACGCGAGTATTACGAGCGCTGCCATCCCGAGGACACGCTGGACGATCTGAAGCGCCGTGCGCGATTTTCCAAGGAGGACCAAGGGCTATTGCGTGACTGGATGGCTCTTGCCGCCCGACTGGCGCGGTAAAAAGGTGCTTCCGTAGCATCAAGTCATGCCGCGGATCGGATCTGGTCGCAGGCCTGGGTGTTGGATCAGAATGTCGAGGAAGAAAGACGTGCTTTCGGAAGAAACTAAGGAATTCGCGAGATGACGAAGAAATTCGAGATCGGCGATCACGTGACCTGGAATTCCGAGGCTGGCCGGGTATCAGGCACGATCGTCGCCGTTCATACCAGCGACTTTGATTACAAAGGTCACACCCACCACGCCTCCGAAGGGGATCCTCAATACGAAATCAAAAGCGACAAGACCGACCATATCGCGGCCCATAAGGGCAGCGCCCTCGACTATGCGTGAAGCCGACACGTGAAGCTGCCGTTCTTCACCATCGGCCACTCCAACCGAAGTCTCGAGACGTTTGTCGAATTGCTGAGCGGACCGCAGGTTGAACGGGTCGTTGACATCAGGAAAATCCCGATGTCCAGAGCCAATCCGCAATTCAACAAGGATGCGCTCGCCGAGGCTTTGGCGGCTGTCCAGATTTCGTACGAACATATCGCGGCTCTGGGCGGTCTTCGTGGACGAGCGCGGACCGTGCCTCCAGACATAAATGGTTTCTGGACCAACAAAAGCTTTCACAACTACGCCGACTATGCGCTGTCAGCCGAATTTCATCATGGTTTGAAAAAACTGCTTGATGACGGTCGTGAGCGCCGCTGTGCGATCATGTGTTCCGAAGCCGTGTGGTGGCGCTGCCATCGCCGGATCATCACAGATTATCTGATCGCCCGTGGCGAAAAGGTTTTTCACATCATGGGGCAGGATCGTCCGGAGCCCGCTCACCTGTCGCAGGGAGCGGTCGTTCGACCCGACGATGTTGTTGTCTATCCGGCTCCGCCGATCGGATCGGACGATAATTAGTTCCGATCACGATGTCGTCACTGTCCGGGCTGGTTCCTTGCGGATGAGGGTCCTCGCGCAAGGCGAACTCGCGCGACGGTGTTGTCGCCGGCGACCTGGCGGTGGTCCATCACGCTGGCAAGGACTTGCTTCAGCCTGTCGGGTTGCAGCAAACAGCCCTCGATATGGTCGCCAACCAGACGATCGAGCCTGTCCATCGGGATAGTGCGGCCCTCGCAGCCGGTCTTGCCCTGCCGCCGCCTTGGTCGAGCAGGTATAGTAGCGATATGTCGCGCCCGTGCTGCTGCTGCCGGTGCGGAGCGTCATCGCGCCTCCGCAGTTGGCGCAAAAGCAGATGCCGGTCAGGAGCGTCGGGCCGCTCGATATGCGCGCCGGCGTCACCATCGGGTTACGGGACTTGAGGCGAGCCTGCACCGCGTCGAAGATGGCGCGGTCGAGCAGCGGCGGCACCGCCATGATGGCCACCTCGCTCTCGGGCTTCTTTTCGCGATCCTTGTGAGAGCGCGTGTTGAATCGGTGCTCGCCGATATAGGTCGTGCGAGTCAGGATGGCGTGGATTTGCGCCAAGCCCCAGCGGCCACCGTCACGGGTGAACATGCGGCGCTTGTTGAGATACTTGGCGATGGGCTTGACGCCCATCGCGCCGGTGGTGCCGTCGCCGTCGAGGAATAGTTGGTAAATGAGCCGCACCGTTTCGGCGTGCAGCGGATCAATCTCCAGCTTCTTCTTGGTGTTCGATCCGCGCTGCTCGGCTGCTACGATGCGATAACCAATCGGCGGCAACGCGCCGTTCCAGAATCCCTGCCGCGCATTCTCATTCATTGCGCGCAGGACGTGCTTGGCGTTCTCCTTAGACTGATACTCGTCGAACAAGGCCATGACCTGCCGCATCATGACATGCATGGGATCATCGCCCATCTCCTGCGTGACCGAGATGAGCTTGACGCCGTTCTTCGCCAGCTTGCGGACGTAGAACTCCGCCTCAAAGCGGTCGCGGAAGAAGCGCGAGAAGCTGTGGACCACAACCGCATCGAACGGCGCGGGCTTGGAGGTGCCTTCTTCGATCATGCGCTGGAACTCGGGGCGGCGGTCATTCATGGCCGAAGCCCCGGCCTCAACGAAGGTCTCGACAAGCCGGTAACCGCGCGCCGCACACCATGCTTCGCCTTGCTTGCGCTGGTCGGGGATTGATACGGCATGCTCGGCCAGGCGCGTCGTGGAGACACGCAGATAGAGCACGGCGCGTAGCGTCGAATTGCTAGGATTGGAAGTGGAATTGTCAGGGGTGTGAATATTCATTGCCGGCCTTCTTCGATCTTCCGAAGCGCTGCGCGCTCGACCAGCGGCAACACCAATTCCACTCTGGCCCTTCTCCATGCGGACGAGGCCATAATTTTCCATCGTTTTCAGGGTGCGTGATAGGTTGGACGTGGCACGGCCGGTCAGTTCCGACAGTTCATCGAGCGATGCCGGCGCCTTCACGGCGATGACCCGCAACAGGTCACGGTTTTCGGTCGATAGCACCTCCGCGAAGGACTTGGTGGAGGTGAACCAAAACCTGGAACCGGCACGTCTTCCGGCCAGTCGTCGACGACGTGCAATGGCTCATCGCCAGCGCGGGCATGATGATCGCGCGGTCGGTTGAGAACCGGCGGTTCGTCGGCGTAATCATAAAGATTGTCGGGAAGCGCCTTGGGGGCCGGTCGGCGCGGGCGACCCTTTCGGACGCGGTGGCGTTTCGGGTGCATAGAATCCTCCGTGGTCTGCCGATGGGATTCCGGGGGCGGCTAAAGTCCCGGATAAGGCAAACCCTGGAGGGGGATGGGCGGCCCGTAGCGTGCCGCATTCGCACTCGTGCGCTGGCGGCCCCCTGTCATTGCGGGGCCGGTCTGCTCACCGTAAGTTCATGTCATGCAGTGGAAGAATCGAAACCTCCGAGCACCGGCCGATATTGTGTATGGCAATGTCGACTACTTTGCTTATCGGTCGAGCAGTTACATTGCCGAGTTCTTCGAGGACTGTGACCTTAGCTATGTTCATGATGGGTCGACGCGATGGGCTTGGACCGCGGAGCCCCCTGGAAGAAGTCCTGGCAATGCCGCACCCGCGCCCATCAGTTCCGCCCGATGCGTTCGTGCGGATTATTCGACGTGTCACCCAGGGTCGATGAGGCCGAACAACGCCGGCTGGCCGAAGAAGAAGCCGCACGCACCAGCCGCGTGTTCTTCCAGACGGTGCCGGGCGCGGCGAGCACGTCCACGATCCCCGGCAGCATGGCCATGCCGACCCTCAGTGGGTTCGACCTGAACGGCCAGCGCGCACAGCCGACTGCGCAGAACAAGCAGCTTGCCTTCCTCAACGCCACTGTGGACCGGCGCGCCACCTCGCTGGATCGGGTCATGCCGCCGGCATCGCCCTTCGTGCTGCAGGCGGGAGCGCGATTGCGGCGGCGCTGATCACGGGCATCCGCTCCGATCTGCCTGGCCAGATCACGGCTCAGGTGACGGAGAACATCTATGACAGCCAGACCGGCCGCATCCTGCCGGTCTTTGTCGACATAGCGGTTCCGGGTGAACAGCGGAAAGATGATGAGGTTGTACAACCATTCGCCATGTCCCCTGGGTGTCGCCCGCGCCGATTCGGAGCGGGTGATGGAGCTAAGCTGCAATGCCGGTGGAATGTCCGTGTGGACTTGCAACGGCTCCGAAGTCGCTCGTGTGGTGAAAGGGGGCCGGACGAACGATGGTCCAGTCCAGATCGCTTCGCTCGATCATGGTTTCGGCGGCGTGGAAGCAAGCCAGATGTGGACGAACAGCGAGACGGTCTCGCCCAGGATGGCGAAATCTTCGTCGAGCGTCTCGATCTGACGGCCGATCCTGTCCATGCGGCGCGACAAGACCGCCTCCAGTTTTTCGGCGGAATCGCCGGACAGGAAGGACTAAGGAGGCGGCCGTGCGGTCCCGACAGCGCGTAGGGTTGGATGGCTTGGCGGAGTCTGGCGATTGCAGCAGCGTCGCTAGTCCGGTGAGCGTGCGTTCCTGCCTTGGCGCCGAGGCGAGGCTGTTCAGGGCTGACCAAACCGCATCCTTGACGTCGGGTGTGATCTCGACGCGCTCGTGGGCGAGTAGGCCCACGATCCAGTCGGTCGCCCACGAGCGCGAAGCCTCCTTGTCGATCATCGCCAACGGCTGGAACGCGATACCGTCGTCTGCACCGAGGTCGTAATGCTCGCCGCCAAGACCAAGGATGGCGGCGCGGACGGAGGACATGCAGGATCGCGCCGACCAGCAGGCTGTGACTGGTTTCTCCCAATGATTGCGACGCTCCAACGCGCCTTCCGGATCGACCAGGATGTCCGCGATATTCTGAACGTCGCGGACTTCGTGGACGCCGCGGCGGACTTCCAGCAGCGGGTTGGAGGCCGCGCTCTTAGGATCGGTCGGATTGAACAGGCAATGGGAGAACTGCGCGCGCCATCCGGCGGTCAGCGTCCAGTTTTCTCCTTTGATATCGTGAATCACCGCCGACTGTGGCCACGACAGCAGCGTGGGCACCACCAGGTCGACGCCTTTGCTGGATCGCGTCGGCGCGAACGCCATGATGTGCTCAGGACCGTCGTGACGCAGATAGGTTTTCGCCATCAGACCGAGGAAGACGCCGGAGGGCGTCGTCAATCTCGCTTCGGCGCGAAAAGCGACGGCGGACCTTCAGGGCCGGAGAAACAGGTTTCCAGTTCCTTGCGCTTCCGTCCGGCCGGCTTTTCGAGCACGCCGCGTCAGATTCCGGCAATGGTGAGCGAGGCAATGAACAGATCGTCGTCGATCTGCTCGGCCATCCAAGCCAGCAACGATTCCGCAGGGGCGGGCTTGGTGGCGTTGCTGATGATGTTGGTGTCGAGAAGAAATTTGGTCACAGATCGACCTTGCGACCCGTTTCGCGCGGACGTGCAAGATCGAGATCGACGCCAACCAGCGGCGAGCGGCGCAACGCGCCGAGGATGCCTCCCTTCCTCGGAGGGGTGTTGCGAATGCTTTGACTGACCGCTGCACGGATACGATCAGCTTCTAGGTCACGAACCCATAAATAGGATTCCGTTTGGACGGGATGCGTGATTCAAT
>JBIQHO010000151.1:0-8385 GCA_044508545.1 Bradyrhizobiaceae bacterium
GAGGGGGACGGGCGGAGCGAGCCGGGTGAGGGGTGATGGGCGGCGGACAGCGCCCCCTCACCCGCTTCGCCGCCTTGCGGCTCATCACCCTCTTTCGCAAGAGAAGAGGGAAGGGGAGCGCGTGTCGACGTCTGCGACAGCAGCCGCAGCCACAGATATTGCGCGACGTTCGTGTCTTGATACTCATCGACGAGGATGAACTTGAAGCGGTTCTGGTATTGCCGCACCACATCCGGATGTTCACGGAACAGGCGGATGTTCTCCAGGAGCAGATCGCCGAAATCGGCGGCATTGAGGATTTTCAGCCGTGCCTGGTAGGCGGTGTAGAGCTTGCCGCCGCGACCGTTGCCGAACACCGCCGCTTCGCCTGAGGGCACCTGCGCCGGCGTCAGGCCGCGATTCTTCCAGCCGTCGATCAATCCCGCGAGCATCCGCGCCGGCCAGCGCTTGTCGTCCACGTTGTCGGCCTGCAGAAGCTGTTTGAGCAGGCGGATCTGGTCGTCCACATCGAGGATGGTGAAATTGGACTTGAGTTGCACAAGCTCCGCGTGCGTGCGCAGAATTCTGCCGCCGATGGAATGAAAGGTGCCGAGCCACGGCATGCCTTCCACGGCCTGGCCGAGCATCTGGCCAAGCCGCTGTTTCATCTCGCGCGCGGCCTTGTTGGTGAAGGTGACCGAGAGGATTTCGCCAGGGCGGGCGCGGCCCTGGCTCAGGATATGCGCGATGCGGGTCGTCAGCACGCGGGTCTTGCCGGTGCCCGCACCGGCCAGCACCAGAAGAGGCCCGTCCAGCGTTTCCACCGCGTCGCGCTGTTCCGGATTGAGTCCGGCAAGATATTGCGGCGTTGCCGCTGCGCGCGCGCGCGCAGCGATGCCGCCGGCGGCGGGCCGGTGCTCGGGAACGTCGCGAATCAGTCTGTTCGGCTCGGTCATTGCGAATCGTCTTCTCCCCACGATGGCACCGCGGGGCGGCGAAAGGGAGCCTTCTTAGCAGGATTGGGTGGATATATAGGCACGACGACGTGTTTGCATCGGTTTTCCTGCCGGGCGCACCCGCGATCCGCGCCAGCTATCGCAGTTTTGTTCCGCAAAAACCTCCATCTCACAGCAGGGAACTATTGTTTCGAGGGCGGATTGTTTTCTCAGGCGCGGGCGCCGAAAAAGCACGGAGATCAAGTCATGCTGAACTGGGTCGTGACGTTTCTGATTATCGCGCTGATTGCCGGTATTCTCGGCTTCGGCGGTATCGCGGGCGCCTCGATTGAAATCGCCAAGATTATCTTTTTCATCGCGTTGATCCTGCTCGTGGTGTCGGTGGTGGTCGGATTTATGCGGGGCCGTCGCACCGGAGTGTAGGCGGCCGCCGGCCTAACGGGGCTGCGAGGGCATCGCGATTCGCCGGCCTAACGGGGCTGCGAGGGCATCGCGATTCGCCGGCCGATGCCCTCGGGCCGTACGGCGAGTTTATGGGCATCAGCGACGGCTTGAACGCGCGCACGGATATCAGGCGGAAACGGCGCGACCTTGCGAGCGGCCATATCGACGTGAAGGGTCATGTTTTCCGAGGTTGCCGACAGCCATCCTTCGGTCGCGTGCCGCAATTCCTCGAAGGTATGCAGACGTTTGTCGTCCGCGGCGACCAGCAGAACGGACACCCGCACCGGGTCATTCAGATGAATTTCCCGAAGATAACGCACATGGCACTCGGCGGTGAACGTCGAGCCGTTGCGCGCCCCCATGTAGTCTGGCCCCAATCCAAGCTCGACCCAAAACCGGTCGATGGCCCGGTCGAACAGGACATTGTAATAGGCCATGTTGAGATGGCCGTTGTAGTCGATCCACTCCGGCTCGATCCGCATGATGGATGACTGAAACAGGTCCGGCTGACGGTCCGGATCAGTGGCGGGCGTGCGCTTCATTCTCGTTTCCTGCATTTGTCGGGTCGGTTTCAATCCACCTATCCACGGGCGCGACGCGGAAGTCCCCATGCCGTGGAACCGATGCGGTCGTCGCTGCCACTTCGCCACAGTTAGCCATATTATATGATGTCGACCGGCTCGTTTTGGCCCGGTCTTGCAGGCTCGGGATCGATACGGCAGTCTCAAGCCTCCGGCACGCGTCCGAACTGTGACCGAAGCGGTATCGATTTTTGCCGGAATGTTTCAAGGGGAGACACCGTGCAGACTACGCTGCTCGGCCTGGCGTTCACAGTCATTGTCGCGCTCGTCGCCGCGCTGATCGGGCCGTATCTGATCGACTGGAACCGCTTTCGGCCCCGGTTCGAGGCGCAGGCGGCGCACCTGATCGGTGCGCCGGTTCGGATCGAGGGCGGGCTTGACGTCCGGTTGCTGCCGTCGCCGTCCATGCAGCTTCGTTCAGTGGTGGTCGGGGGGCCGAATGATCCGGGCAAGGTGCGCGCCCGCAATCTCGGCGTCGAATTCAGCCTGGGTTCACTGATGCGCGGAGAATGGCGCGCGACCGAACTGACGATCAACGACGTGGGACTTGACCTCGGCCTCGATAGCGGCGGCAGGATCGATTGGCCCCTGTCGCGGTCGTTCAATCCGCTTTCCATCGACCGGTTGAACCTCACGGGCCGCGTGGCGCTTCATGATGCAGCCAGCCGCACCACGCTTGAACTGAGCGACATCGCTTTCAGCGGCGACGTGCGATCCGGAGCCGCCGTTCGTGGCGACGGCAATTTCGTTCTGTCAGGAGAGCGCTATCCATTTCGGATATCGTCCGGACCGGCGGGCGATGGCGACGCCAGCCGTGTTCATGTCATGATCGACCCCGGAATGCGCGCCGCATCGATCGATCTGGACGGAATTCTGTCATTCGATGAGCGCGTGCCGCATTTCGAGGGCACGGTCGCTCTGGCGGGCGCTGCCGAATCCGCCGCCAAGAATTTTTCCGGCGATCCGTCTCAAAGACCATGGCGTGTATCGGCCAGGACCAAGGCCACCCCGAGCGGCGCGCGGCTGGAGCAGGTCGAAGCGAGCTACGGTGCGGGCGAGGCTGCGCTGAAGCTCGTGGGCGTTGGGGACGCTCGTTTCGGCGCATCGCCCCGGATTCATGCCGAATTGTTCGCGCGTCAGCTCGACGCCGATCGTCTGTTAGCCAGGGACGCGCCCGCAACGATGTTGGCGGCGCTACAGGATGCTCTGACCAAAATTCCGCCGGCTCCGCTGGCCGCCGACATCGGGATCAGCGCCGACCAGATCATGCTGGGCAGTCGTCCGATACAAGATTTCCGCATTGACTTGCGCGGTGACGCTGCATCATGGGCCGTTAGCCGGCTGGAATTCCGCGCTCCCGGCGCAACGCAGGTGGTGCTTGATGGTCAGGACGCGCAGCCGGGGCAAAAGGCCCAATTCAACGGTATGCTCGACATTCAATCGTCCGATCCGGATACTTTTGTCGGCTGGCTGCAAAGCCGTGACAAGATCGCCCGCGAAAGCCAAAAGCCGTTGCGCCTGCGTGGTAATTTGAACGTCGATCCCGGTCACGTCGCCCTGGACCAGTTCAAGGCCGATATCGAGGGCGGCAGCGTTGAAGGACGACTGGCGTTTATCAATCCGACGGCCGGGACGGGGGCGCGCCTCGATGCCGAACTCAAGGCGGATCGTCTCGATCTCGATGCAGCGGCCAGCCTGATCCGCGCCATGGCCGGCCCGCAAGGCGGCTGGCCGGATGAGGGGCACCTCTCATTGGACGTCGGAAACGCGATATCGGCGGGGCAGGAGTTGCGTCCGTTCATCGCCAGACTGAACTATGGGTCAACGGCAATCTCGCTTGAGCGGTTGAAGATCGGCTCGCCCGGAGGACTCGCGATAGAGGGGTCCGGCACCTTCGACCGCGCGAATGCAACCGGACGGCTCACGTTGAACGCAACGTCGGCGTCGATTGCGCAGGTAACGGGCCTGATTGCTCCGGTCGCGCCGACTGTCGCGGCTCGCCTCGATGCGATGCCGGCGGCCGCGGGAGGCGCGCAGCTTCAGCTTACGGTCAATGTCGATAAAAACCCTGCCGATGAGAACAAGGTCGAAGCCGCCGCCAAGCTCGAGGTCGATCTGCCGCAACTGAAAGGCACGCTGTCGCTGGTTGCTGCGCCTTCGCTTGCGGACTTGCGCGCAGCCGACGTCGATGCATTGACGCGTAACGAGGTCACACTCCGGACCAAGCTGACGGCGGAGCGAGGCGGAGCCTTGCCGGCCTTGCTCGGTCTTGATCGCGTGATTGCGGTTGGCGATGGCGCAATGCTGAAGGCGACGGCGACGGGCGCGTGGCATGCTCCGGTCCGGCTCAATGCGAAGCTGTCGGGAACGGATCTGGATGCCGAAATCAAGGGAACGATGGAGCCATGGTCATCCGAGCGGAAGGCTGACCTCAATCTCGCGGTTCGCCGTGCTGATCTTGGACCGCTTCTGGATCTCAAGCCGTCCGATCCCCGTGCCCGTAACCTCAGCCTGTCGTCGCATATCACACTGGCTGACGGCAAAGCGATCTTCCACGATCTCGACGGCACCGCGGCGGGTAGCCGCATGCGCGGGCGCGTTGCGGTGAACTTCGGCAACGAAAACGTCGTTGAGGGCGAAATCGGAGTGGATACGCTGGATCTGGCGTCGGCGTTTGGATTCGTCGTCGGCACCGCGCGACACGATACCGCAGAGCCGCTGCGTGCCGGTCTGCCGGAAGGCTGGCGCGGTCAGCTCGCATTCGAGGCGCTGCGCGGCGCCTTGCCGGGAGGCGTTGAGTTGCGGCCTGTCAAGGGCGTTGTCAAAGGGGATGGTCATTCCCTGACGTTCGATGCAATGAAAGGGAAAATCGGCGGTGGTGACGCCACGGCCCGCATCGAGCTACGGCAAGTCGCCGCCGGCGTTGCCCTGAACGCAAACGTTCAACTCAGGAACGTGGACGGTACGGCGTTGCACTACGGCAAGCTGGCGATGCCTGCGGGCCGCGCCTCGGCGCAGATCACGCTCGCGAGTCAGGGTCGCAGTGCGTCCGCGCTGGCGGGAGCCCTGTCCGGCAACGGTCTCATCACGCTCGACCATGCCCGCATTCCAGGACTTGACCCGCACGCCTTCAACGCTGCGATCAATGCAGGAGAGGGCGGTCCATCGGACGACGCCAAGCTGCAACAGACCGTGGAGCGGTCTTTGTCTGAGGATCCGTTGGCGGTCGCCTCAGTGCAAATTCCGTTTACCGTGAAAGATGGCCGCGTGCGCGTCAGCGCAACCGCTCTCGAAGGTGAGGGCGCCCGCGCCATCGTCTCCGGCGGTTATGACATCGCTGCGGATCAGGTCGATATTCGCGCTGGGCTTGCTTCAACCACGGTCGGGGCTGCAAACGATCGTCCCGAAATTCAGATCTTCGCGGCCGGGTCGCCTGATACGATCAGTCCGAGCGTGGATGTTGCGGCGCTATCCTCCTGGCTTGCGCTGAAGGCGATCGATCGCGAGACCCGCAGGCTCGATTCGATCGAGCAAAGCATGGTGGAGCCGCCCAAGCCGCCTTCCGAGTCTTCGCCGGCAGTGACGGCATCGCTTCCGGCAACACCGCCCGACGTTTCCGCCGAACCGTCGGCGACAGATGACGTGCCCATCGCCAATGCGCCCGTGCCGAAGCGTGATCCGCGGTGGTCTCGCGCGAAAGCCCGCATGAGCGCTCCGGCGCCCGCAGTGACGGCATCGCTTCCGGCTGCGCCACCTGAGGTTTCGGCTGAACCGTCGGTGGTGGATGACGTGCCCGTCGCCAACGCGCCCGTGCCGAAGCGCGATCCGCGGTGGTCTCGCGCGAAAGCCCGGATGAGCGCTCCGGCGCCCGCAGTGACGGCATCGCTTCCAGTTGAACCGCCTGATGTGTCTGCCGAACCCTCGGTGGCGGATGACGTGCCCATCGCCAAGGCACCCGTACCGAAGCGCGATCCGCGCCGGGTTCGCGCGAAAGCGCGGTTGGCTGTCCCGCCGCGTCCGGCCGCCGCGCCGCAGACATCTAGTGCCTCGGCGCTGCCATGGCTCGGGCGTCTGCCGTGGCCGATCCAGATCCGGCCTGCGCCGACTTCGAAACCTGCCTCTCGCTAAGCATGATCCCGAAAAAGCCTGCCCCGGGCTTAGACCGAAAACTTTCCGGAACGAGGCCCTGTCAGAACCGGGGGTGCCGCAGCTATTTCCGAGCCGGGCGGTGTAAGCCGCGTCGATGGTGCCTGGCGTTCGCCGATGAACATGGCGCTCGCCGCCCGCGTGCGAAAATGCTCCAGCACGTACAGGCGGATCGCCGAGGACAGATTGCCGGTCCTGCGAGTGGTGTCGATCGAGGCGATTTGCGTGGAAAGGGTCAGGCCCCGCCGCATCGCGATGTCTTTCAGGCCTGTCCAGAATGCATCCTCAAGGCTCACGCTGGTCTTGTGACCGCCGACGACCACCGATCGTTTGACGACGGCATATTCGCGTAAAGATCCCGGCTCGCCGCGTTGATCGCCGTTTTGATCGTTTCGCATGGTTGGCTCCATCTGGTTTCCGGCAAGCATGGTTCTCTGGCAGTCGTTGCATCGGCGCACGATGACATTTCACCGGACGCGTGGTCGGTCTGAATTGCGCTGGAGCATGATCCCGGAAGTGGAAACGGTTTTCGGAAAAGATCATGCTCAAACAAAAGATAAGCGACGAGGCGGATTCAACGCAGTCGAAACAGTCTCTAGCGTCATTGCAGTCCATCGGTGGACCGCGCCCGCGGGCATGCAGGTAATCTTCCGCGGCCCACCTCCGATCGGCACCGTGGTGGATCATCGAGGTGCAGATATAACTAGCTGAAAAGGCCGCGCGCCGGTATTCGGGAAACAACCTAAGTGTATTTCGCTACCCATACGGCGACGCGAGCGGGCCTGAGCATACGACCTGTGGAGCGGATTTACGGACGCGGCTTGTCGATGGGATTCGATGCCGCCATCAGACGCCGGAACTGTTCTCGGATTCCGAGGCCGCCGCGCGGCTTCGAAAGTAGTCCAGAACGAAAAGGCGGATAGCCGAGGAGAGGTTACCCTGCTGACGGTTGCTGTCGATCTCACCGACCAGTTCGGACAGCGTCATGTCGCGGAGACCCGAGATTTCTTTCATCCCGTTCCAGAACGCTTCCTCGAGGCTCACGCTGGTCTTGTGGCCGGCCACCACGATGGATCGTTTCACCACCGGCGATTTCATGGCGCGTCCTCGGTGTCGAGGCGGTGCTGGTCGAGCAGCTTTTTCTCGCGGATCATCCGCTGTTCGTTGAGATCGCGTTCAGCCTTGGGCCGGCCGAAGCGGGCGCGATTGGCGTCGGCAACCGCAGCCATGCGCTCCCGTTCGGCGCGCTTCCTCCGCCTGTTCAGATTGACCACGTCCCCCATGACCGATTCCGCCATCTCAAAAACGCCGGGAACGCGTACCTGCAAAGCCGAAAATATCGCGCTCTGCACAAGAGGCTATGCGTGCCCTACCATGATGCACCGCAACAGTGATAGAAAATATTCGCTAAATCAAGAGACGAATATGAAACATAACTATTTCGGAAAGGTCGTTTTTTAGAATGTCGACCTTCCTGGCCGGTGTCGTCGGGAAAGTGCATCCGGAGAAGGGCGTTAAAGGGGCGTCATCCGGGGTGCGTCATTTTGTCGGGCTGCACCAGCCGGTCGAACTCCGCGGCCGTGACGAAGCCCAGCCGTTGAGCCTCCTCCTTCAGGGTCGTGCCGCGGGCGTGGGCGGCTTTGGCGACCTTTGCGGCGTTGTCGTAACCGATCCTGGGTGCGAGCGCCGTAACCAGCATCAGCGAGCGTTGCATCAACTCGCCGATCCGATTCTCGTCAGCGCGGATGCCCTCGACGCAGTGCTCGGTGAAGGAACGCACCACGTCGCTGAGCAATTGGATGGAGTTGACCATGCAATAGGCGAGAACCGGCTTGTAAACGTTGAGTTCGAAGTGACCCTGGCTGCCGGCGACGGTGATCGTGGCCTGGTTTCCAAACACCCGGCAGCAAACCATGGTGACCGCTTCGCATTGCGTCGGATTGACCTTTCCCGGCATGATCGACGATCCGGGCTCGTTTTCGGGAAGGATCAGTTCTCCGAGGCCGGAACGCGGCCCGGACCCCAGCAGGCGAATATCGTTTGCGATCTTGAACAGGCCGGTTGCGACCGCGTTGATCGCCCCGTGAGCAAAAACATAGGCGTCGTTGGAAGCCAGCGCCTCGAATTTGTTGGGCGCGCTGATGAATGGAAGTTTCGTCAGCGCCGCCGCATGCTTTGCGAACAGCTTCGCAAATCTCGGCTTCGAGTTCAGCCCGGTGCCGACGGCGGTTCCGCCTTGCGCCAGCGGGTAAAGGTCCTCCAGCACGGTTCGAAGCCGT
>JBIQHO010000152.1:0-8345 GCA_044508545.1 Bradyrhizobiaceae bacterium
TGGTGTGCCTCGGGGCCGGCAACATCACGCAGTGGGCCTACGCGCTGCCGGGCGAACTCAAGGCGCTGGGATGAGAATGCGCGTGATAGGCAAGGGAGGATGGACATGGCCGTTCTCAGCGACGAGACATGGCGGCGCCATGCCAATCCGTGGAGCGTGTGGACGCGTTACGCGGCGTTTCCATTGCTTGTCGTCGCGGTGTGGAGCGCGCACGGTATTGGATGGTGGTCGCTGCTTCCCATCGCGGTCGTGGTGCTCTGGTTGATCGTCAACCCGCGCGCTTTTCCACTGCCGCGTTCGACCGATAACTGGGCCTCAAAGGCTGTGCTTGGCGAGCGGATATGGACCGGGCTCAAGCGTCAGGATGTGCCCGCACGACATCGTACGGTGCCACGTGTCGCAACAGCGGTCGCTATAGCTGCCACATTGTCGATGCTATGGGGCCTGTGGCAACGCGATGCCACGGTTACCTTCTTGAGCGGGGCAATCGTCATGCTCGCCAAAACATGGTTTGTGGATCGAATGGTCTGGCTTTTCGAGGATATGAAAGACTCCAATCCCGAATATCGGTCGTGGCTCTACTGATGTTTCCCGACATCATTACAAAACTGAAATCGCAAATGCCCGAACTGCGCGGGCGGATGCTGGCGAACGAACCGCTCTCGCCGCTGACATGGTTTCGCGTCGGCGGTCCGGCGCAGGTGCTGTTCACGCCGGCGGACGAGAATGATCTCGCATATTTCCTGCGGCATCTGCCGGAGGAGATTCCGATCTACTGCATCGGGGTCGGCTCCAACCTGATCGTGCGCGACCGCGGCCTGCCCGGCGTGGTGATCCGCCTGTCGGCTCGTGGCTTCGGCGAGGTCATGACCGAGGGCGAGACGTTGCGCGCCGGCGCCGCCGCGCTCGACAGGCGCGTCGCCGAAGCGGCGGCCGCGGCTGCTATCGGCGGCCTCGAATTCTATTTCGGCATCCCCGGCACCATCGGCGGCGCGCTGCGCATGAATGCCGGTGCCAACGGCGCTGAGACCAAAGATGTCATGGTCGAGGCGCGAGCCGTCAGCCGCCGCGGCGACAAGATGACGTTCGACAATGCCGGCATGAAGTTCGAATATCGAAACAGCGCGATCTACCCCTCCGTCATTTTCACCGGCGCCACGTTTCGCGGCCGCAAGGCTGCGCCGGAGGCGATCCGCGCGCGCATGGACGAGGTGCAGAGCCATCGCGAGACCGTGCAGCCGATCCGTGACAAGACCGGCGGCTCGACCTTCAAGAATCCCCCGGGGCAGAGCGCGTGGAAACTGATCGATGCCGCCGGGATGCGCGGTCATCGCGTCGGCGGGGCGCAGGTCTCGGAGATGCACTGCAATTTCCTCATCAATACCGGCGGGGCGACCGCGCGCGACATCGAGACGCTCGGAGAGACGGTGCGTGCGCAGGTAAAAAAACACGCAGGCGTCGATCTGCAATGGGAAATCAAGCGGATCGGGTTAGCATGATCCCGAAAAGTGGAAGCCGGTTTTCGGATAAGATCATGCTCAATCAAAAAGATAAGGCTAGAGTCTGGTTCAATGCAGTTGAATCAGACCTAGAGTAGATCGATGCGCATCACGATCCTTTTCGGCGGTAGCAACAAGGAGCGCCTCGTCTCGGTGGCGAGTGCGCAGGCGCTGCATCGCGCTTTGCCGGACGCGGAACTGTGGTTCTGGGATGTGCGCGACAATGTCTATCGTGTGCGCTCCGGGGCGCTGCTCGGTCACGCGCGGCCGTTCGAGGACGAGTTCGCCCCCGGCGGTACAAGTTTGCCGCTTGAACGGGCGCTCGATGCGGCGAAGGCAGAAGACCGTCTGCTGGTGCTCGGCCTTCACGGCGGTCGCGCCGAGAACGGCGAATTGCAGGCGATGTGCGAACTGCGCGGCATTCCTTTTACGGGCTCCGGCTCGGCCGCCTCGCATCTTGCATTCGACAAGGTCGCGGCGAAGCGGTTCGCGGCGCTGGCGGGCGTCAACGCGCCTCCAGGCGTGCCGCTGCAGGACGTCGATCGCGCCTTGGCCCGGCATGGCCGGCTGATCGCAAAACCGGCGCGCGACGGATCGAGCTACGGGCTGATCTTCGTCAACGCGACGCAGGACCTTGTTACCGTGCGCGCCGCGGCGGCGACCGAGGAGTATGTGATCGAGCCGTTCGTGTCCGGCGTCGAGGCGACCTGTGGCGTGCTGGAGCGTGCCGACGGCACGGTCATCGCGCTTCCGCCGGTGGAGATCGTGCCGGCCGAGGGCGCGTTCGACTATGCCGCGAAATATCTGGCGGCGACGACGCAGGAGATCTGCCCCGGACGATTCCCGCCGGCCGTTGCCGCACGGATCATGGACGATGCGCTGCGGGCGCATCGCGCGTTGTCCTGCCGCGGTTATTCCCGCACCGATTTCATCGTGAGCGGCGAGGGGCCGGTCTATCTCGAAACCAATACCCTGCCGGGCCTGACCGCGGCCTCTCTCTACCCCAAGGCGCTCCATGCACAGGGGATCGGGTTTTCGGATTTCCTGCGCGATCAGATCGCGCTGGCCGAAAAGGCCGTCCGGCCGGCCTGAGGGAGCTTTGCGGGCACCTACTCGGGAACCGACAGGTATTTCGGTCAGCGCAGCCGGCCGCGTTCGAAAAGCCGCAAGGTATTCTTTTCTCGTACCAAAATGCGCTCTGCCGACACCAGCTTTACCTTTTGTTTACCAGTACGTCCGAAGGTTAACGCTGGCGGCTCATGTGACGCTTGGCTGCCGGGGCGCGAACTGTTGCGGATTTTCCGCTTCGACGATCGCATCGAGGGAATTGCGGACCTGCCGCGAGGTCGGCGCCCCCGTCCGGCATTGCCAGGTGGTCGCGCGTGTCTCCGATTTGAGATTCCCGCTTCGGCGCCGAGTTTGAAAAGCGGTGCAGGGCAAATGTTGACGAGCGCGCGCGATGAAGGGTGGAGGACGTCTCGATCGGTCGTTGAGATCGCCGGGGTCCAGATCTGACCTGTCGGGGTCCGGCCTGCTGAAGCAGGTCGGCCTGATCAGGCTTGCCGCCGCTGGCGCGGGCATTTTGCTGCGCGAGCAGGTCGCGAAGCTCAAGCGCGCCCGCGCCGAACGCCTCGATGCGCGCGCCAGAAATCCCAACCGCGCGATTGCTTTTCTGGAGCGCTACGTTCCGCGCCGGCTCGGCATGGCGCTGACCGTAACCGTCCTCGGCGGCAGCGCGGCGCTCGGCGTCATCACGGGCGGACATGTTGACGCGGCGATCGGCGCCTTGAGCGACGCGCGCAATGCGCTCGCCAATGCCGCCGGGTTCCGCATCAGCTCGGTCACCGTCAACGGCCGCAAGCAGTTGACGCAGGACGAAGTCTTGGCCGCAGGCGGCGTCAATGGCCGTTCGTCACTGTTGTTCCTCGATGCGGCCGGCGTACGCGACAGCCTGAAAGGCGATCCGTGGATCGCGGATGCAACCGTGTTGAAACTTTATCCCGGCGCGTTGCAGATCGACATCACCGAGCGCCGCCCCTTCGCATTGTGGCAGGAGGACGGCAAGCTGTCGGTGATCGCGGATGACGGTGTCGTGCTCGAGCCCTACGTCACCCGCCGCTTCGCCTCGCTGCCGCTCGTGGTGGGCAAGGGGGCGGAAACCCGCGCCAAAGATTTCCTCGCTTTGGTCGCGCAATACCCGGTGGTGAACAACCAGCTCAAGGCCGCGATCCTCGTTGGCGAAAGGCGCTGGAATCTGCGCCTCAAGGACGGCCTCGATATCCGCCTTCCGGAGAACGACGTCGGCCGCGCGCTCGCCGCGCTGGTGAAATACGACATGGAAGACAGGCTGCTGTCGCGCGACATCACCGCCATCGACATGCGGCTGCCCGACCGCATGACCGTGCGGCTTTCGGAGGAGGCGGCGAAGGCGCGCGAAGAGCAGTTCAAGAAATCCAGCAAGAAGGCCGGCAGCGCATGACCGGCCTTGACCGCAACCAGACCCCGAAGATGCGGCCGATGCAGCGCAATCGCAGCGCGCTGGTGGCGTCGCTGGACATCGGCACCAGCAAGATCGCCTGCCTGATCGCGCGGCTGAAGCCGAGCGCGCCAAACGACGCCCTGCGCGGACGAACCCATTCGGTCGAGCTGATCGGCTACAGCCAGATCCAGTCGCGCGGCATGAAGGCCGGCGCGGTGGCCGATCTCGCCCAATGCGAGCAGGCGGTGCGCCAGGCGGTGTCGCTCGCCGAGCAGATGGCCAAGGTCCGGGTCGAATCGGTGCTGCTGCCGGTCTCGGCCGGGCGGCTGCAGGGCCAGTTGATCGAAGCGGCGTCCCGCATCCAGGGCGGCGCGGTCACGCCGGCCGACGTCAGCCGCGTCACGTCCACCGGCATGCGCCACGCCACCGCCCCCGGCCGCACCGTGCTCCATGCGCTGCCGGTCGGCTATTCGCTCGACGGCGTAAAAGGCATCCGTGATCCGCGCGGCATGGTGGCGCGCCGGTTCGGCGTCGACATGAACGTGGTGACCGCGGAGGCGACGGTCGCGAAAAACCTGATGCTGGCGGTCGAGCGCTGCCACCTCAGCGTCGAAGCCATGGCCGCCGGCCCTTACGTGGCGGGGCTGTCGGTTCTGACCGACGACGAGGCCGATCTCGGGGCCGCGGTGGTGGAAATGGGAGCCGGAACGACCACGATCGCGATTTATTCGGCCGGCCGCTTCGTTCATGCGAGCGGTTTCGCCATCGGCGGCCATCACGTCACGATGGATCTCGCCCGCGGACTGGGCGCGTGCATTGCGGATGCCGAGCGAATCAAGACGTTATATGGCACGGTGCTGACGGGAGGGTCCGACGTCCGCGAACTGATGACGGTTCCGGCAGCCGGAGACAGCGACAGCGACGCGCCTCAGGTCGTTTCGCGCGCGACAATCGCCAACATCGTCCGCCAGCGCGTCGAGGAGATTTTTGAGATGGTCAGGGACCGGCTCGCGGATTCCCCCTTTGCTGCCGAGCCGCGCGCGCGGGTCGTGTTGAGCGGCGGGGCGTCGCAGCTCACCGGTGTTCCCGAACTTGCCGGGCGCATCCTCGGCCGACCGGTCCGCATCGGCCGCCCGCTCGGCTTCGGCCGATTGCCCCATGAGGCCAAGAGCGCATCATTCGCGGTTCCCACCGGCCTGCTGGTGTATCCGCAATACGCACATCTCGAACATGTCGAACCGCGGCATTCGCGGCAGCTTAGCACGGGAACGAACGGTTATTTCGGAAAGGTCGGACGATGGCTCCGGGAGGGCTTCTGATGAATTTTCCGCCGATTTGCAAATTTCAACAACTCCTGCGGTCGACGACCGCCGGCACAGCAACACCGCGGTAATCGAGAGGCAACCATGACCATCAATCTCAACGTTCCCGACATTCACGAGCTGAAGCCGCGGATTACCGTATTCGGCGTCGGCGGCGCTGGCGGCAACGCGGTCAACAACATGATCACCGCAGGACTCCAGGGTGTCGATTTCGTGGTGGCCAACACCGACGCGCAGGCGCTGACCATGTCGAAGGCGCAGCGCATCATCCAGATGGGCACGCAGGTCACCCAGGGACTCGGCGCGGGCTCGCAGCCGGACGTCGGCGCGGCGGCGGCGCAGGAGGTCATCGACGAGATCCGCGATCACCTCTCGGGCGCGAACATGGTGTTCGTCACCGCGGGAATGGGCGGCGGCACCGGCACCGGAGCCGCGCCGGTGATCGCCAAGGCCGCGCGCGAGATGGGGATCCTGACCGTCGGCGTCGTCACCAAGCCGTTCCACTTCGAGGGCCAGCGCCGCATGCGCACCGCCGACTCAGGAATCGGCGAGTTGCACAAGGTGGTCGACACGCTGCTGATCATCCCGAACCAGAATCTGTTCCGGGTCGCCAATGAGAAGACCACCTTCGCCGACGCCTTCGCGATGGCCGATCAGGTGCTCTATTCGGGCGTCGCCTGCATCACCGACCTGATGGTGAAGGAAGGGCTGATCAATCTCGACTTCGCCGACGTCCGCGCGGTGATGCGCGAAATGGGCAAGGCGATGATGGGCACCGGCGAGGCCTCGGGCGAGAAGCGCGCGCTCACCGCCGCCGAAGCCGCGATCGCCAACCCGCTGATCGACGACTCATCGATGAAGGGCGCGCGGGGCCTTCTGATCTCGATCACCGGCGGCAAGGACCTGACGCTGTTCGAGGTCGACGAGGCCGCCACCCGCATCCGCGAGGAAGTCGATCAGGACGCGAACATCATCGTCGGTGCAACCTTCGACGAGAGCCTAGACGGCATCATCCGCGTATCGGTGGTGGCGACCGGCATCGATCAGAGCACGATCGCGCGCACCGCAGCCGCCACTCCGGCCGCGAAGCCGATTTCGCCCACCCCGCCAGCGACCACCGCAAACGACACCCGTATCGCCGATCTGAGCGCGAAGCTGCGCGAGGACCAGAAGCGCCAGGCCGCGCTGGCTGCCGCCCAGACGCAGAAGGCTGCCGAGCAGCCGCGCCCCGTTGTCCAGGCCGCGCCTCCGGCGGCGCAGCCCGCCACTTCCGGTCCCACCGTCGAGCGTGCGGCGCTGGAGGCCATTGCCGCGGCCGTCGCCGAGCCGATGCCGCCGGCCGCTCCGGCTGCCGTGCAGCCGGCGTCCTACGGAGACGTCACCGTCCGGCCGATCGCGCAAAAGCCGACGCTGTTTCCGGATCATGATCCCGCTCCGCGCGAGAACCACGAGCCCCCGCCGCCGGAGAACTTCATCCCGCAGCCGGCCGAACGGGCCCCGGTACGCGCTCCGCGGATGCCGAGGATCGAGGAACTGCCGATGCCCGCGCAAAACGAGATCCGTCAGGCGAGGGGCGAGACCGAGGGAGATCATCCGCAGAAGAGCCGGCTGTCACTGTTGCAGCGCCTCGCCAATGTCAGCCTGGGCCGCCGCGACCAGGACACCGAGCCGCCGATCGCGGCCCGGTCCTCCGGACCGGCCATGGCGCCGATGCCGCCCTTGCCGGAACGCCGGCCGCAGCGCAGCGTAGCCGAACAGATGGCTAACGAGCCGGTATCGGAATATGCACGACGCCCGGCGCCCCAGGGACTCGACTCGCACGGCCGTCCGGCGCCTCTCTCAAACGCGCCGCAGGGGGACGACCACCTCGATATCCCCGCTTTTCTGCGGCGGCAGGCCAACTGAGGTCTGTAACAATCGAACTTCCAGAGGCCTCGGCCGAGCAGCGCCGGGGCCTCAGTTTTGCTTGATCGGATATTTCAGCTATTGTCGACAAGCTATTAAAGTTTAAGGAAAAATTATCAACCTCATGTTTCGCTTTAGGGTCGGGCGGGCGACAGCAAATTTGGTCAACCGGCGGCATGATTGCGGCGAAGGCGGGGTAACAATTGGTAAAGAAGCGTGAATTGGCGCTGTTTCGGGCAACCGGTATGTTTTAGCGGTGACTTTGGGGTTCACGAATCGATTCGCTGCCTTCCAGGCACGAGTTCGGCATTCGCGAATGAGTCACTTGGGCACGAGTAATGAAATTCAACCGCCAGACGACGCTTCGTTCGCGAGCCACCGTGACGGGTGTCGGCATCCATTCCGGGTCAGCGGTCAGTCTGACCCTTGGACCTGCGTCAATCGATGCGGGTTTTATTTTTGTCCGAAGTGGCGCAACCGGGGATGACCGGCGCGTCCGCGCCGTCGCAAAATCCGTCACCTCGACTGAACTCGCCACGGTGCTGGGGGACCAGCAAGGTCCTCTGGTGTCCACCGCCGAACACGTTCTTGCTGCGCTGCGGGGCCTCGGGGTCGACAACGCCACCATCGAAATCGATGGCCCTGAAGTGCCGATCATGGACGGCAGTTCGGCCGCGTTCGTCGCTGCGGTCGACCAGGCCGGCATTGTCGAGCAGTCCGCAACGCGCCGCTTCATTCAGGTCTTGAAGCCGGTGCGGGTGAAGAGGGGGGAGGCGTTTGGTGAACTGCATCCCTACGCACGCGGTTTCCGCGTCGAGGTCGAGATCGATTTCGCCAATCCGGTGATCGGTCATCAGGATTATGCGCTCGACCTCAATCCTGAAAGTTTTCGCCGCGAAATCAGCCGCGCCCGCACCTTCGGCTGCATGAACGATGTCGAGAGACTCTGGAGCGCGGGTTTCGCGCGCGGCGCGTCCTTCGAGAACTCCATGGTGTTCGACGACGAGCGCCTGCTGAATGCGGAAGGCCTGCGCTATGCCGACGAGTGCGCGCGGCATAAGGTCCTCGACGTGATCGGCGATCTTGCGCTTGCGGGGTTGCCGCTGATCGGATGTTACCGTTCGCTGCGCGGCGGCCACA
>JBIQHO010000153.1:0-8325 GCA_044508545.1 Bradyrhizobiaceae bacterium
TGGGCCTGTAGGTGTCGTTGTACAGGGCCACGAAGTCCGGTCCCCAAAACAGCACGATCTGTACTTTTGCGGGCAACATAAGCCCGACGGCCGACTTCAGATGCGGGGGCCATTCCGCGATCGACCCCAGGCTGGTTCTGGACCAATCAAGTGCACGGATGAGTTCTCCCATCTCGCCACCGCGAAATGGAAAGGTTTCTGGGTCTCTCGGCTTCTGGTCAGTCACGGCTTGCAAAGGTCTCAATTGGATGGCGGCAACTTTACATGACTACCGCCAGAATGAAACGACGAAGCGGGGCTGTTGAGCTTTTCCAGGTCGGGCGTCACACGCGTTTGGGGAACGAGATCATCCCGAAAGCTTTAGATTGGGGGTGGCAGCGATCTCGCCGTTGCGAGATAGCGACGCGTTGTCGGCGAAGCCCGCCATCACCCCCGTTCCGGAAATCGGATGCCCCTCGATGGCGAGGAGAACGACATGCAGAGCAAGCTTTTGAATGACAGCAACGGACAGCGGACGTTTGCCGTCATTCTTGAAACCGGCGATGAAGTGCAGGACTGCATGAAGACGTTCATCGAGGCGGAAGGCATTCGGGCCGCGCAACTCACCGCGATCGGTGCGTTCAGTGACGTCGAATTGCTGTACTTCGATTGGAAAGCAAAAAAGTATCACAATAGCGCCATTGTCGAGCAGGTGGAGGTTGCGTCGCTGATCGGCGACGTCGCGGAATCTCCCTCGGGCGAACCGGCGCTGCATATCCACGTGGTCGTCGGACGGCGGGATTGCACGGCCTTGGCCGGCCATCTCGGCCAAGCCCACGTGCGGCCGACATTGGAAGTCCTGCTTACCGAGAGCCCAACACATTTGCGCAAAAGGTTAGACGCGGAGTCCGGCCTTGCTCTCATTCGCATGGAGACCTGAGCGATAGCGTCGGCGCGGAAGCTTTCGGGAACAGACCGGCGATCCGCACGTTTCGATTCAGGAGCAGCGGCGGTAACCCTTGTCCATGCGATCCCGAGGAGATTCAAATGCCGACATGCGAAACCTGCGGCAATGACTATGACAAGGCCTTTCAGGTCACAATGAACGGCCAGACCCATACGTTCGACAGCTTTGAATGCGCGATCCACGCACTGGCGCCGACATGCAAGCATTGCGGGACACGAATAGTGGGGCATGGCCTTGAGCAAGAGGGCGTGTTCTATTGTTGTGACCACTGCGCATCCAAGGATGGCATCTCGGGACTTCGGGACCGGCTTTGATCAGGTGAAGGTTGGTCTGGCAGACAAGAAAGCGGTATCGCGGCGAGAGATCTGCGATCGTCATAGCTGTTGTTTCAGATGAAGCGCATCGGCGGGGGCCGCGCTTTTCTGATCGTTGTCGAAGTAAGCATAGACATCGAAACCACGCCGCTTCCATTTCTGGAAGCTGGCGGCCCAGTCGTGCAGCGTTTGCTGGCTGTAGTGATCCTTGTAACGTCCTCCAGGCCCATGCCCGCGAACATAGAGGAAGTCGGCCGTGCGCTCCCACGGCGATGGCGCGTCATGATGATCGGAAATGCAAAGCGCGATATTGCGATCGGCCAGCAGCCGCATGGTCCCCGGCGTATACCAGCTCGGGTGACGAAATTCGAATGTATATCGCCGTTTCCTGCGAAGGAGTTTGAGGAATCGCGCCAGTCGTTCCTGATCCGCTTTCATGTTTGGAGGTAGCTGGAACAGCACGGGCCCGGCTTTTCCACCCAGCAAAGAAAGACGCTGCTCAAGCAGCTTCACGCTGTCTGCCGACGCATCCGACAGACGCTTCCAATGGGTGATAAAGCGGGAGGCCTTCCAGGCAAAGACAAAATCATATCCGGTCAGATCACGCCAGGATTCCACCGTCTGGGTCGAAGGTGTTCGGTAGAACACGCCGTTGAGTTCGGCCGTTCCAAATTGGGAGGCATAGTAGGAAAGCTGGTGCTTCACCATCAATCCGGAGGGAAAGAACGCACCGCGCCACGATGTGTAGTGCCAGCCTGACGTACCGATGCGAATCCTCGCCATCGCGATGTTCCTGCTATTCGGACTCGGGATCGATCAAACCCGCGGAAGAGGCCGGCGGCTCAGGCTGTTCGCGTCAGTTTGTCGAGCGTGATCGGAAGATCGCGCACGCGCACGCCGGTTGCATGATAAACGGCATTGGCAATCGCGGCCGCAACACCGACAATGCCGATCTCTCCAAGACCTTTGATTCCCATCGGGTTGACGAAGTCGTCCTGCTCGTCGACGAAGATCACATCGATGTCGTGAACGTCGGCATTCACCGGGACATGATACTCGGCGATATTGGCGTTCATGATCCGTCCCAGGCGATGGTCGATCAGCGTTTCCTCGTGCAGGGCCATGCCGATGCCCCACACCATTCCGCCCATGATCTGGCTGCGGGCGGTCTTGGGGTTGAGGATGCGTCCCGCCGCCACGGCGCTGACGATACGGGTGGCGCGGATCACGCCGATGTCCTCATCCACCCTCACTTCCGCGAAGATCGCCGAGTGGGTATTGTGCGCGTGGGCCTTGTCCTTGGCGAAGGTGGTCTGCTCCTTGCGTTCGATCCGGTCGATCGATGCCGCACGCATCACGTCAGCGATCGCAATGGCGTCCCGCCCATTGGCGCGCGATGTGATTGCGCCGTCGGCAAGCATCACGTCGTCGTTGCTCAAGCCTTTGAACGGCGAGCCGGGGATGTGTTGCGCCAGTTTCAGAAGGTCGTCCCGGATCGCCTTGCCGGTGGCGACAATCCCATTCGAGACCGAGGCCGCCATCCACGATCCACCTTCCACCGGCGACTGCGGCAGCGTGGAATCGCCGAGCTTGATCGAGATCGCCTCGATCGGAAGGCCGAGCACGTCGGCGGCCACTTGCGCCATGATCGTGTAGGTTCCGGTGCCGATGTCGGCGGTGGCGCATGACACTTCGGCGTGGCCGTTCGATGTCAGAGCGATGCGGACGGTGATCGGCATTTGTAATGCTTCCCACACGCCGGTCGCCATGCCCCAGCCGATCAACTCCCGGCCTTCCCGCATTGAGCGCGGCGCTACGCTACGTCGGTCCCAGCCGAAAGCCTCCGCACCCCGGCGGTAGCATTCACGCAGGTTCTTGCTGCTGAAGGGTAGCCCGGTGCGTTGATCTCGATCGGAATAGCATTTCAGCCGGAGTTCGACCGGGTCCATCCCGAGCGCAACCGCCAATTCATCCATTGCCGCTTCCAGCGCATAGACGCCGGTCGCGGCACTTGGCGCCCGCATGTCGCAACTGGTGGGAAGATCGAGGTGGGCGAGCTTGTGTTGGTAGCTGGCCGTTTCGCTCCTGTAGAGCAGGTTCGACCAGGTCGTTTCGTTCCGATGAAAGTCCTCATACCGGGATGTCGATGTCACCGCGTCGTGGGCAATCGCATTCAGGGCACCATCCGCCTTTGCCCCGAGCTGGATGCGCTGGATCATCGCCGGCCGGTAGCCGAGTGCGTACATCTGTTGACGCGTCAGCACGAGCCGCACCGAGCGATGGACCGCCCGGGCGGCCAGCGCGGCGAGTGCCGCCTGATAGGCGGGGCGCAAGCCCGACCCGAACGCGCCGCCGACAAAAGGCGACACGACGCGGATATCATCGGGATCGCATTCGAATACGCGGCACAGATAGCCGTGAACGTTCTGCACACCCTGGGTCTTGTCGTAGACGGTCAGCTTTCCATCGTTCCAGATGGCGGTGGAGGCAAACAGCTCCATCGGATTGTGGTGCTCGATGGGGACGAAATAGTAGGCCTGATGCCGGACATCGGAAGCCGCGAAGGCGCTCGCCGCATCGCCCCGTGGCTTCGCAGGTGCGTCGAGTGCCACGGCCTTGTCGCGCTCTCGAGCGAAGTCGGTGACATGCGGCTCCTCGTGATAGGTGATATCGATGAGCGAAGCGGCGTAGCTGGCGGTTTCAGAATCCTCGGCCAGCACCAGCGCGACAGGCTGGCCGCTGAACTGGATGCGGTCGTCATACAACGGTCGGAACGGCGAGCCTTCCTCTGGCGCAACGTCGTCCTTGTAGGCTTTGTCGCTATCGGCCATCGCCGGACGATCTTGGTGCGTGAGCACGGCGATGACGCCTTCAACGTCCATCGCGCGGGTCATCTCGATCTGCTCGATATGACCTTTTGCGATTGGAGACGTCACGACGCTGGCGTGGACAAGATCGGGTACACTGAATTCCGCCGCATAGCGTGCGACACCGGTGACCTTGTCACGTCCATCAACGCGGGATGTTGCCGTACCGATATAGTTGGTCATCGATGCACTCGCTTGTCTGATCGGCTCAATCGTTTCGGCGATTGCGGCCCTGGGCGATGTCCCGCTCCTGAGGATGGCGAATGTTGCGGCACCCTGGAGCAGGGTGCGACGATCGAACTCTGGCGATCCGCCTATTTTCCACTCCGGATGTATTGTGTTTTCGCTCACGCGATTCTCTTGTCCGATTGGGATTGCGGCGTGCCTTGCGCGGCCTGATTCAGCGCGCGAATGATGGTCCGCTGCGCGAGATCGATCTTGAAATCGTTGTGGCCGTATCCTTTCGCATCACGCAGGATGACCTTCGCCGCCCTGGCGAACGTATCTTGCCCGACGGGCTGCCCCGCCAGAACTGCCTCGGCCTCCGGATCGCGCCAGGGTTTGTGGGCGACCCCGCCGAGCGCCAGTCGCGCCTGGCGAATGGCGCCATCCTCGATCTCAAGCGCGGCTGCGACAGAGACCAGCGCGAAGGCGTATGACAGCCGATCGCGGATTTTCAGATAGGTATAGTTGGTGCGGAAGCCATGCGCGGGAAGCTCGACTGCGGTGACGATCTCTCCGGGTTCGAGATTTGTATCGCGCTCCGGCGTATCGCCGGGCAGGCGATGGAAATCCGCCATCGGGATCGTGCGTACACCGCGAGGGCCTGTGACATGAACAATAGCATCGAGCGCCATCAGCGCGACGCACATGTCGGACGGATGCGTTGCAATGCAAGCCTCGCTGGTTCCGAGTATGGCATTGATCCGATTGACGCCGCCGACGGCCGAGCATCCGCTGCCCGGCTTGCGTTTGTTGCACGGCGTTGCGATGTCATAGAAATACAGGCAACGCGTTCGTTGCAAGAGATTGCCGCCGGTCGACGCCATGTTGCGTAGCTGCGTCGAAGCACCCGCGAGAATGGCGCTCGACAGGAGCGGATAGCGATCTTTTACCTGTGGGTGCCATGCGAGATCCGAATTCAGCACCAGTGCGCCGATGTGAAGTCCTCCGCTCGACGTCTCTTCCACCGCTCGCAGCGGCAGATGAGAAATATCGATCAGTCGGGTCGGTCGCTCGACGTCGTATTTCATCAGGTCGACGAGGTTGGTGCCGCCGGCGATAAACCTGGCCGAACTGTCGGCGGCGGACTGTCTCACGGCGTCGGCGATGTCCTGTGCCCGCGAATACTGAAAGCTGTTCATGTCGCCTTCATTGCCTCCTCGATGGCCGCCACGATGTTGGGATAGGCGCCGCAGCGGCAAATGTTGCCGCTCATTGTCTCGCGGATTTCGTCACGCGTTCTGGCCCTGCCCTCACGGAGTAGGGCAACCGCCGAGCAGATCTGTCCCGACGTGCAGTAGCCGCACTGAAAGGCGTCGTGATCGATAAAGGCCTGCTGCACCGGGTGGAGAATCCCATCACGAGCAAGACCCTCGACCGTGGTGATTTCAGCGCCATCATGCATCACCGCGAGCGTGAGGCAGGCATTGATCGGCCGCCCGTTCAGCAACACCGTGCAGGCGCCGCACTGACCATGGTAGCAACCCTTCTTCGTACCCGTAAGATGCAACCGGTCGCGCAGCGCATCCAGCAGCGTCGTCCAGGGTACGATCTCCAGTGGCGTCCTGGCGCCGTTGATGAGCAGTGCAACGGAAACCTTCCGCATGGGCGATGCGCTCGGACCCGACGCCATGGCCGTTGCCGGGGGGGCATGAGAGGCTGCCATATGCATTCTCCAGGGGTGGGATAACTTCAAAATGGTGCGATAAATTTCAATTCGGTGCGGCCTCGGGTGTTCCTTCGCGACGGTTCTGCGTTGAGGGGCGGGGCGGTATCGACATCGCCAATGCATTACAAATAGTGGCCGAGACCAACTTATGTTCCCGACGTCACGATCCAAATCTACAAATCGAAGCAACCGCTCCGTGATCCCGACGTTGACCAGAGATGAGCCTGAGAGGTGGGCCATGGTCGAGGTTAAGGAACTGATCCGTCAGGCGGATGACCTGTACGAACTTGCGCAACGGGAAAAGGATCCGAAAGTCCGTGACCGGTTGAACCGGATGGCGGATGCTTACAGCCATATGGCTGAAATCGGGTCCGGCGCCGAACCGCCATCGCTGCACGGACTAATGGATGCGCTGACGAATTCCGACAGCGGAAGCTCCGCCGAGCGTTCGCCGGCGAAGGTGATGCCGGAACCACCCCGCGCGGCTTCAATGAAGCAAACAAACGAGCCCCTGAAGCGGGGCGACGAGAATGAGCGAGATCCCGGCAAGGTGTCAGCTGACGCATTTGCGCGTCGGAAAAGGACCCGTACTGACTAGCTCGCTACAGCGTGCAGGCGATCACGACTTCTTCTTCGATGCCTTCTTCTTGGATGCCGCTTTCTTGGGTACTTTCTTTCCCTTCTTTCGGGCCTTTGACAGGCCGATAGCGATGGCTTGCTTGCGACTTTTCACCTTACCGCCCTTGCCGCCTGGCCCGCTTTTAGCGGTCCCTTTTTTGTAGCGGCGCACCTCTTTCTCTACGTCGCTTCCTGAGCTTTTCGAATAGCGGCGCTTGGCGGCCTTTTTCGCTTTCATCGCCATGGGAAGTCCTCAGGTCGTTTCGTTGCCCTTCTGCAACTCGCGGTTCGGTTCAGGGTTCCAGCGCGAGGGAATTGCGGTGTTTGGCGAGAGAGACCAGACGTTGATCACCTCGCTTGCTTCGGCCGGTTCGATGCTTGCTTCGGCCGGTTCGATCCGGGCGGTAATAACGCGGCTCAAAGGGTCATAGCGAGGCGGGCATCGTGCGCTTTATCCGACGAACTGCGCTAAGCATTCTTATGATGACCCCGTATCCGAGATCGATTGCACTCAAGGGCCGCGGAACGCACGCAGGGAACGATAAGCCGGGACAAGATTTCTTCATTCTGAGAAATCGGAGAGCTGCGATGCTGCAAACCACCTATCCCGGTCCGCCCTATCCGGCTCAGCAGCAGTCAATGCCGGGCCATACTTCAAGCATGAATCCGGCGCCGGATCATGGAGAGACGACTTACGAAGGTTCTGGCCGGCTCGCGGGAAAGCGAGCCGTCATCACGGGCGGCGACAGCGGTATCGGTCGCGCGGTCGCGATCGCCTATGCCAGAGAAGGGGCCGATGTCCTGATTGCCTATCTCGAGGAGGACGAGGACGCGCGCGAGACCGCCAGACTTGTCGAAGAGGCAAAACGGAAAGCGGTATTGGTCCGGGGTGACATCCAGCATGCGGAGCACTGTAGAGCAATCATCGAGCGGGCTGTCTCAGAGCTTGGCGGGATCGATATCCTCGTCAACAATGCCGCGCATCAGGCGACGTTCGAAGGCCTTCAGGACATCACCGATCAGGAGTGGGACCTGACCTTCAGGGTCAACATCCATGCGATGTTCTATCTGACGAAGGCCGCTGTCCCCCACATGAAACCCGGCGCGTCGATCATCAACACCGCCTCCATCAACTCTGATGATCCCAATCCGACGCTGCTTCCCTATGCGACGACCAAGGGGGCGATCCATAATTTTACAGCCGGCCTCGCGCAATTGCTTGCGGAGAAGGGCATTCGGGTCAATGCGGTTGCACCGGGGCCGATCTGGACGCCGCTGATTCCGTCGACGATGCCGCCGGAGGCGGTGAAGAATTTTGGCAAGAACACGCCGATGAAACGCGCAGGGCAGCCAGCGGAACTTGCGACGGCGTATGTCATGCTCGCCGATCCTCTCTCCAGCTACGTTTCGGGCGCCACGGTCGCGGTGACCGGCGGTCGGCCCTTCCTTTGAGGAGTGTCGCGCGATGAGTACAAGCCACAAGGGAAGCGGACAACTGGACGATGGGAAGCCGCGTCTGAGCGAGGATGATATCCAGCGGGAAAAGTTTGGCCCGAGAGGAGTTCCCGGTCAGCCAGACCCGGCGCGGATGGTGCCGCAGCAGGAGAAGAACACTCCGAAGAATATTGATCCGGGCCATACATCCTAGTGGTCCAATTCTAACATTTGCATGCCGTTGCCGCAGGGAGT
>JBIQHO010000154.1:0-8260 GCA_044508545.1 Bradyrhizobiaceae bacterium
CCCGACCCTCTCCGTGTAAACGAGATGCTCTAACCAGCTGAGCTAGCCGCCCTCGCCTCCTGTTTATAGCGTTTTCGAGCGAAGGGGAATCCGGCTCGCGTGAACAAAACGCGCCCCATCAAGAATCCAGAATCTTCTACCGTTTCCATGAAACGGTAAAAGACTCTAGCGCCGACGCCTCCCGGCGCGCAAGCCGCCGGTCGCGGTCACATGTTCGGATTCGTCGGATACACGTTGCGGGTTGAGAGCCGAGAAACAGCACGCGCGTTGCCGTCCTTGTTCCCTTCGGCGCTCTGCCGCCAGTCACGACCGCCTCATAACGCAAACGGCGCCCGCGAAGGGCGCCGTCTGGTCGTGTCGTTTATGACGCTCCGTGCACTCAGTGCGCGGTCAGGCCACCCGCCGCCTCGTCAGCCGCATCGGGATTGACCGGAAGCTTGGGATCCTCCTCCCAGACAATCGGCTTCGGCTGCCGCACCAACGCTTTGGCGATCACCTCATCCATCCGGGCGACGGGAATGATATCCAATCCCCCCTTGATGGCGTCCGAGATCTCCGTGAGATCCTTGGCATTGTCCTCCGGAATCAGCACCGTCTTGATGCCGCCTCGCGCCGCAGCCAACAGCTTCTCCTTCAGGCCGCCGATCGGCAACACCCTGCCGCGCAGCGTGATCTCGCCCGTCATCGCGATGTCGCGCCGGATCGGAATGCCGGTGAGCACCGAGACGATCGTAGTCGCCATCGCAACGCCGGCCGAGGGACCGTCCTTCGGCGTGGCGCCCTCGGGCACGTGGACGTGGATGTCGCGCCGCTCGAACAGCGGCGGCTCGATCCCGAAGGTGATCGCGCGCGAGCGGACATAGGACGCCGCCGCCGAGATCGATTCCTTCATCACGTCGCGCAGGTTGCCGGTGACCGTCATACGCCCCTTGCCGGGCATCATCACGCTTTCGATCGTCAGCAGCTCGCCGCCAACGTCCGTCCATGCCAGACCGGTGACGACACCGACCTGATCGTCGGTCTCGATCTCGCCGAAGCGATACTTCGGAACTCCGAGAAACTCCTCGACGACCTTCTCGGTCACCTTCACCGACTTCTTCTTCGAGAGCATCAGCTCCTTCACGGCCTTGCGGGCGAGTGTGGAAAGCTCACGCTCCAGATTACGAACGCCGGCTTCGCGGGTGTAGCGGCGAATGATCAGCAGAAGCGCGTCGTCATCGATCGACCACTCCTTCGAATCAAGGCCGTGCTTGCTGAGCGCGTTCGGGATGAGATGCTTGCGGGCGATCTCGACCTTCTCGTTCTCGGTGTAACCCGCGATCCGGATGATCTCCATGCGGTCCATCAGCGGTCCGGGAATATTCAGCGTATTCGCGGTCGTGAGGAACATCACGTTGGAGAGATCGTAGTCGACCTCGAGATAGTGGTCGTTGAAGGTCGAGTTCTGCTCGGGATCGAGAACCTCAAGCAGCGCCGACGACGGATCGCCGCGGAAATCGGCGCCCATCTTGTCGATCTCGTCCAGCAGGAACAGCGGGTTCGAGGTCTTGGCCTTGCGCATCGACTGGATGATCTTGCCGGGCATCGAGCCGATATAGGTCCGGCGATGGCCGCGGATCTCCGCCTCGTCGCGCACGCCGCCGAGCGACACGCGCACGAATTCGCGGCCGGTCGCTCGCGCGATCGACTTGCCGAGCGAGGTCTTGCCGACGCCGGGCGGACCGACGAGGCACAGGATCGGCCCGGTCAGCTTGTTGGCGCGCGACTGCACCGCGAGATACTCGACGATGCGGTCCTTGACCTTCTCAAGCCCGTAATGATCGGCGTCCAGAACTTCCTGCGCGGCGTTGAGATCCTTCTTGACCTTGGACTTCTTGCCCCACGGAATCGACAGCAGCCAGTCGAGATAGTTGCGCACCACGGTGGCTTCAGCCGACATCGGCGACATCTGCCGCAGCTTCTTCAACTCGTGCTGGGCCTTCTCCCGAGCTTCCTTCGAGAGCTTGGTCTTGGCGATCTTCTCTTCCAGATCGGCGAGTTCGTCGCGGCCCTCGTCGTCGCCGAGTTCCTTCTGGATCGCCTTCATCTGCTCGTTGAGATAGTACTCGCGCTGGGTCTTCTCCATCTGGCGCTTGACGCGCGAGCGGATGCGCTTCTCGACCTGCAAGACCGAGATTTCGCTCTCCATCAGTCCGAGCACCTTCTCAAGGCGCGCCGTTACCGACAGCGTCTCCAGGATGCCCTGACGATCCGCGATCTTGGCGGCGAGGTGCGAAGCCACGGTGTCGCCGAGCTTGGCGAAATCCGTGATCGCCTGCACCACTCCCACCACTTCGGGCGAAATCTTCTTGTTCAGCTTCACATAGCTTTCGAAATCCGACACGACGGAACGCGCGAGCGCTTCGGCTTCGACGCTGTTGGTGTCGGTGTCGGCCAGCGCGACGGCGGTCGCTTCATAATAATCGGAGCGGTCGGAATACGTCTCCACGCGCGCGCGCTCGAGGCCCTCCACCAGCACCTTCACCGTGCCGTCGGGAAGCTTCAGCAATTGCAACACGCTGGCGAGCGTTCCGATCTTGTAGATCGAGTCCGGCGCGGGATCATCATCCGACGCGTTCTTCTGCGTCGCGAGCATGATCAGCGCATCGTTCTTCATGACCTCTTCCAGCGCCTTGATCGATTTCTCGCGGCCGACGAATAGCGGCACGATCATGTGCGGAAAAACAACGATGTCGCGAAGCGGAAGTACCGGATAGGTATTGGTTTCGCCGTGAACGATAGCTGGCCGGGGTTTTGAGGCGGTCATAGCCTTGTTCCTTTTGTTGCGCCCCCTTGTACGCAGCCCGCCAATCACGCGCAACCGCCACAAGGTGCCGAGTTTTCCTGAGAAGGATGGGGCTTTGCGAACCGATGCCTCACCTGCCCTGGCAGCCGCGAACGCCACATGCGTCGCCGCCGATAGCATTAGGTGGCCATCGACCATCAGCGTGTCAAGTTAAAGGACAGCAGCCATTTCAACGGCCTGCTTCAAGCGCGCAGATTGCCGCTTGTATAGCCGGCGGCCGCCGCACGGAACGACCGGCGGCGCGCCTTGAGGCAGCATGAGCGCCTGAAAACGCCTGGATCAGGCGCTCGCGCTGGTCTCGCTCGCGCGATCGGAGCGATCCGCGTAAATGTACAGCGGCCGCGCGGTTCCCTCAACCACCTCCCGCGAGATGACGACCTCCTCGACCCCTTCAAGTCCGGGCAGGTCGAACATGGTCTCGAGCAGGATGCTTTCGAGAATCGATCGCAATCCGCGCGCGCCGGTCTTGCGTTCGATCGCCTTGCGCGCGACCGCGCCGAGCGCCTCGTCGGCAAAGGTCAGTTCGATATTCTCCATCTCGAACAACCGCTGATACTGCTTCACCAGCGCATTCTTCGGATCGGTCAGAATCTTCTTCAGCGACGTTTCGTCGAGATCCTCGAGCGTAGCAACGACGGGCAGACGTCCGACGAACTCCGGGATCAGACCGTACTTCAGCAGATCCTCCGGCTCGACATGCCTGAAGATTTCACCGGTGCGGCGATCTTCCGGCGCAAGCACCTGCGCCGCAAAGCCGATCGAGGTGGTCCGTCCGCGCGCCGAGATGATCTTCTCCAGGCCAGAGAACGCGCCGCCGCAGATGAACAGGATGTTGGTCGTATCGACCTGCAGGAACTCCTGCTGCGGATGCTTGCGACCGCCCTGCGGGGGCACGCTCGCAATCGTGCCTTCCATGATCTTCAGCAACGCCTGCTGCACGCCCTCGCCCGATACATCGCGGGTGATCGAGGGATTGTCGGACTTGCGCGAAATCTTGTCGATCTCGTCGATATAGACGATGCCGCGCTGCGCGCGCTCAACGTTGTAGTCCGCGGACTGCAACAGCTTCAGGATGATGTTCTCGACGTCCTCGCCGACATAGCCGGCCTCAGTGAGCGTGGTGGCATCCGCCATCGTGAACGGAACGTCGAGAATGCGTGCCAGCGTCTGCGCGAGCAACGTCTTGCCGGACCCGGTCGGGCCGATCAGCAGGATGTTCGACTTCGCCAGTTCGACGTCGTTGTGCTTGGTCTGGTGATTGAGCCGCTTGTAGTGATTGTGGACCGCGACCGAAAGCACCTTCTTGGCATGGCCCTGTCCGATAACGTAATCGTCAAGGACCTTGCAGATTTCCTTCGGAGTCGGAATGCCGTCGCGCGATTTCACCAGCGAGGACTTGTTCTCCTCGCGAATGATGTCCATGCAGAGTTCAACGCATTCGTCGCAGATAAATACGGTAGGCCCCGCAATCAGCTTGCGCACCTCGTGCTGGCTCTTGCCGCAAAACGAGCAATACAGCGTGTTCTTGGAGTCGCCCGTACCGACCTTACTCATTCCTGTCTCCGTCCGCCGTTCAGTCCCGCCTGCCCGCCCGCTCGCTCGTTCCGTTCCGGCACATCCGGTGAAACAAGGTTACATAGGAGCAAAGTCCGTACCAGGAAAGACCCTGCGCTTTTCAGTCCCGCGCGAATCGCGGTTAATCGATTCTCCTGCGCATCCCTCGTTAGCTGAACTCAGCTAGCCAACCATGGTGCCGGCCGACTATCAAGAATTCGCTAATCGGCCAGCCTCCAGCATTGTGACAATAGCGCGATTTGCCTCAGCAACGCGACTCTCTTTGGCCAAATTCAGACCAGCGTTGCGCGATTATCACGCCAGTCAAGCGGAAACGCCAACAAAAAGGAACTTTTCAGAAAGTATCGCGATGCAATCGCCGGTGGCGCCCGAATCGGGCCGGATCATCCGGCCCGATGGTCCCATCGAGATGCGGCACCCTTTTATTGCGAAGCCTTCGGCGTGGCCGGCTCTTCGGCGCGCTTGTCGATCACCTTGTCGACGATCCCGAAATCGCGGGCCATGTCGGCGGTGAGGAACTTGTCGCGTTCCAGCGCATCCTCGATCGCCTGATAGGTCTGTCCCGTGTGCTTGACGTAGATTTCATTGAGCCGCTTCTTGAGACTCAGGATTTCCTGGGCATGCAGCATGATGTCGGTCGCCTGCCCCTGAAAACCGCCGGAGGGCTGGTGGACCATGATGCGCGCGTTCGGCAAGGCATGCCGCATGTCCTTTTCGCCGGCAGCCAGCAGCAACGAGCCCATCGACGCGGCCTGCCCGGTGCACAGCGTCGCGACCGGCGGACGAATGAACTGCATCGTGTCGTAGATCGCGAGCCCCGATGTCACCACGCCGCCCGGCGAATTGATGTACATCGAGATTTCCTTCTTGGGATTCTCGGCCTCGAGAAACAGGAGCTGGGCGACGATCAGCATCGACATATTGTCTTCGACCCCGCCGGTCACGAAGATGATGCGCTCCTTCAGCAGCCGGGAAAAGATGTCGTAAGCCCTCTCGCCGCGGTTGGTTTGCTCGACCACCATCGGCACGAGGTTCATGTAGGTTTCGACTGGATCGCGCATAGATCACCCAAAAGTTTGTGTCAGCAGTTGGCGGCGAGGATCATCCGAGGCAAAACCGGCAGTCCCGTCTTTGCCAGTGCGGATGAACGTGGCTTGATGCAGGACAGGGAAGCACGGCTCCAGGATAAGCGGCTCCAAGATATGAGCCGATAACTCGGACGACAAGGGAGCCGCGCAGCCACGTGCCCGGTGGTTCGATTCGAACATTGGCATCACAGCGCCGCCAATCCAAGCCCGATCGCAGCGCGCGACCTGGCGCGGACGGCGTCGCGACGCCGGTTTCAGCCGATATCATTAACGGCGGGCACGGGCCGAGCCCGACACCCGATCGGGGCGCGGCCCCTCAGTCCGGGCCATGGCTCGACTCGTAGTCCTTGTAGAGATCCTCACGCGTCACCGTCTTCTCGGTGATGGTTGCGAGTTCGAGAATGTAGTCGACGACCTTGTTCTCGAAAAGCGGCGCGCGAATCTGGGCCATGGCCTGGGGATTCTTCTGGTAGTAGTCCCAAATCTCTTTCTCGCGGCCCGGCATCTGACGCGCGCGATCGATCAATGCGCGGTTGATCTCGTCGTCCGTGACCGAGATTCCGTTCTTTTCCCCGATCTCGGACAGCACCAGACTGAGTCGCACCCGACGGTCAGCGATCCGGCGATATTCTTCCCTGGCGGCTTCCTCGGTGGTGTCCTCGTCGGCGAAAGTCTTGTTGTTCGACTCCATCTCCTTCGTGATCGAGTTCCACACCTGCTCGAATTCCTCCTCGACCAGCGTCGGCGGCGAGTCGAACTTGTGCGTCTCGTCGAGGCGATCAAACAGCGCGCGCTTGACGTGCTGGCGCATGGCGCGGCCAAATTCGGCGGCGAGCCGGTCGCGGACGGCTTTTTTCAACTGATCGAGCGTGTTCAGACCAATGCTCTGGGCGAACTCATCGTCGATCTTGGTGTCTTGCGGCATCTCGATCATGCTTGCCGTGGTCTCGAACTCGGCGTCCTTTCCGGCAAGCTCCTTGTCGGCATAGTCCTTCGGGAACGAGGCCTTGACGACGCGGGTTTCGCCGACGCCGATCCCGACCAGTTGCTCTTCAAACCCCGGAATGAGGGCGTTCGAGCCGAGCACGACCAGAATGTCCTCGCTGCTGCCGCCGTCGAACAACTCACCGTCGATGGTGCCCTTGAACGAGATGGTCACGCGATCGCCGTTCTCGGCCTTGGCGCCCTCAGCCCTGGTGGAGTAGTTGCGGTTCTGATCGGCGATCCGCTTGATGCCTTCGTCGACATCGGCGTCGGACACCTCGACCACCGGCTTTTCGATATTGAAGCTCTTGAAGTCGGCGAGTTCGATCGCCGGAACGACTTCCATGGTCACGGTGTAGCTGAGGTCAGCCTTGCCTGCGAGGATGTCCTCGATCTCCTTTTCGTCCGACGGCATCGCCACCTTGGGATTACCCGCGAGCTTGAAGCCATGGTCGGTGACGATTTGCATGTTGGTCTCGCGGATCATGTCCTCGATGGTTTCAACCATCAAGGAACGGCCGTAGACCTTCTTGAGGTGGCTGACCGGCACCTTGCCCGGACGAAAGCCGTCGAGCTTCACCCGGCCCTTGAGGTCGGCCAACCGCGCGTCCGCCTTGGCCATGATTTCGGTGGCCGTAACGCTGATCTGGAAATCGTGCCTCAGTCCCTCGGCGAGGGTTTCGTTCACCTGCATGGCGTCAATCTTCTTCTTCCGCTCGGCCCGGCTGAAACGGCCGGATCATTGTCAATCGGTCGATGCGCGGCGAAGCGCCTGCATCGTGGTACAGCCGGCATATATCCATCCGGATAGCTGCCTGAAGTCGTTTACTCAAACGCTGTGGCGCTTGGTGCGGGCGGAGGGACTCGAACCCCCACAACTTTCGTCACTGGAACCTAAATCCAGCGCGTCTACCAATTCCGCCACGCCCGCATCAATCCGGCCTGCGGTGCCGAGCATGATGCCGAAAAATACGAAGCGGCTTTCGGTAGACGTCATGCTCCAACGAGTTGAAACCGGACGCGCTGACGGCCCCGGCTCTGCTCCGGCGTCGTCAGTGCGCTCAATGCGGCGGGCTTATAACATGGCGATCCCGGTTCGCAGCAAAAAAATGGCCGCCCGGGACGCCGCAGACCGCTGGACAGAAACCGGAGAAAATGGTCCGCATCGGCGATGACGCGCGCTCCTGTCCAACTCACCCGGCGGCATCTGCTGGCCGGCATCGGGCTTGCCGCCGCGGCCCCGGCAGCCAGGCTTCGCGCGCAACCGCGACGCCCGCAGACGCTCGCTATTGATGCGACGCCTGTCCCCCTCCGGCTCGGGCCGGATCGGGACGAAACCGCCGTCTGGTCGCTGCGGAGCGACCACACGCCGCCTCTCCGCTTCCGCCAGGACGAAAGGATTGAGGTCGCGCTGCATAACGGCCTTCCCGCGCCGCTGGTCCTGAACTGGCACGGAATCGACGGCGCATCTTCCGTCGAGCCATTGACCGCCCGACGGCCGGCATCGCCGGGCGAAACCGACCGCTTTTCGCTTCCGCTGCGGCAGGCCGGAACTTTCCTGTGCGATGCCCGCCTGCTCGGAGACGGTCTGGCGCAGTCCTCGCCCGCGCAGGCCCTGATCGTCGAGGAACGAACGCCGGTCGAGGTCGATCGCGACGAGGTCATGCTGATCGAGGACCGGCGGCTCGACGCCGGCGGTCGCCCGGTCGCTCCCGGCGCCGGCGGCAAAACGGTCGGGGCACCGCTTTATCTGGGGGACGGAAAGCCC